>JAVLBD010000028.1:0-13587 GCA_031581405.1 Dehalococcoidia bacterium | reverse complement strand
CCGTTGGTCAGTATAACCCTAAATTATATCAAGCGTCACCCCTACGTCGAAGTGGCAACATCAGCATCAGTGGTTATCACCCCCTCCACCAGCATGTCAGCTATCTCATCGTCGGAAAAACCGAGGATCTCTTTATAGACGTACTCGTTGTGCTGACCCAGACATGGCGCCGGCCTTTTTATATCACAGGGGGTTTGTGAAAGGCGATAAGCCGGGGCATGATAAGAATGCGGACCAATTTCAAGATGGTCAAGCACTCGAAAATGCTGCCGGTGCTTTAGCTGCGGGTCATTAAGCAGGTCTTCGCCGGTCTGCACCACCCCAGCCGGCACCCCGGCATCCTGCAATATTGTCATTACCTGCTCCGGGGTGTAATTCTTGGTCCACTCCCCGATAAGCCCGTCCAACTCATCCTCGTTCTCTTTTCGGCCGATGACGCTGTTGAACTTTGTGTCCCCGGCCCAGTCGGGATGACCTATCACGTCACAGAAGCGTTGCCACTCCTTGTCATTGGTTACCGCGATGGCCACCCAGCGGTCAGCGCCGGCACAGGGATAGACCCCGTGGGGGGACATATAGCGATCACGATTCCCACTACGGGTGACAACTCGGTTGTTGACCGTGTAGTCCAGCACATGTGGTGCCAGGAAAGTAACACCGGCCTCAAGCTGCGACTGCTCGATATACATGCCTTCCCCTGTCTTGCGCCGGCGTAGAAGAGCTCCTGTTACGGCTATTAGCAAGTACCAAGGGGAGATGAAGTCGGAATAGGCAGGAAACACCATAGTAGGATCGCTATCCGGCCAGCCGGTGCAGTCGCAGAAGCCGGCTATCGCATTGACATGGTGTCCGATACCCTGGAAGTCACGGTGTGGGCCATACTGTCCCTGCTGGGTGGTACTGAAGTAAATGACCGACGGGTTTATCCTGCGGCAACTCTCATAGTCCAACCCGAGTTTGTCCATGGTCCCCGGGGTCATACTGTCCCCGATGATATCAGCCCAAGCCACCAGCCTCCGTGCCACCTCCTGAGCCTTGGGGTTGGTGAGATCCAGACTCATACTATACTTGTTAGTGTTATATGCTGTATGGAAGGCACTGCGGTTAACGCCGGGTACACCGTCCTTGAAGGGAGCAAACGCCCTCATTGGGCAGGGGCGGCGGTGTGTCTCAACGCGGACCACAGTAGCCCCATGCTGGGCGAGCTCGCGGCATACCTGAGGCCCAACTGCGACCCAGGTGAAATCGACCACTTTTAGCGCTTCAAAAACCTGTTTTGTCACTTTCTGCTCCTTTGCCCCAATACCCGCTCTCCAAATGTCAGACAACACCCCTGGCCTTCAGCACCGCCATTTCTTCCCTGGAGAATCCCAGTTCTTCTACAAACACTTCCTCGTTGTGTTCGCCAATAAGAGGGGCACGACACTGGATTTTCCAGGGCGTCTCCTTGATCTTGAGCGGAGCCCCAGGGTAGGTTATGGTTTTACCTAACTCCGGATGTTCTACCTTCTCCCAGAAACCACGCGCCTCGAGCTGCGCATTCCTGGCTGTGTCTGCAATGGTGTTACAGGGAGCGAGCATGATGCCTCGCTTCACCGCTTGTTCATAGAGTTCGGCCTTGGTCTTGGTCTTGAGAAAGTCGCCGACGATAGCATTGCGCTGGTCATTTTCCTCCTGGGTTATGGTCGACATGTCCCACTGGCTGAAGTCAGAGTCCTTGAACTCCATAAGCATCCCTTCTTCGTTGGCCCATTCCACCATAGCCCTAGACGACTGGACCAGCCCACCGAAGCCACCCCCACCAAAGATGAAATAGACATAGCCATCCTTACAGGGCATGATTACACGGGTGAAAAGCAGCGATTGCGGGGGTGGCCTGACCGAAATGAAGAACTGACCCATTCCAATGACGTTCACCTTCATAATCTCTGAGATCTCGACGGCGTGCATCAGTGCCAGGGTCACTGCCTCCTGCATGGAAACATCTACGTGCTGCCCTTCTCCAGTAAGCTCTCGGTGGTAATGGGCCACCACCGAGCCCAGGGCACCATGAAGGCCGGCATGAAAGTAGGCCTGGGGATCACAGCTCATGCGTACCGGAGGGCGTCCCAGATCACCCAGGAGCCGTGTCAGGCCTCCCATGGCACTGCCGACAAGATCGGTGCTCTGGTAGCGAGCATATGGACCAGTCTGGCCAAAGGGAGTTATAGAGGTCACAATTATGCCAGGCTTGGCTTTCTTGAGTTCCGAGTACCCCAGGCCCAGATCATCCATGTAGCCTGGCTGAAAGGACTCTACTACAAAGTCTGCGGTCTCGACCAACCTCTTAAGTATCTCTCTACCGTCAACCGTTTCGATATTCAGAGTGATGCCTCTTTTGCTCGTATTCGTGCTGAACCAAAAGAGGCTCTTCTCCGGATGAGGGATGTCTTTGTAGAAGGGGCCGATATTCCGGGAAGAATCACCTCCGGGTTTTTCAACCTTGATTACATCAGCCCCGAAGTCGCCCAGAACCTTCCCGCACAGATGACCTTTTTCATCAGTTAGATCCACAACGCGATAGCCGCCAAGCAGACTATCATGCTCCGTCATTATAGCACCTCCAGGTTTCCTCACTCTTCGAATCATCTCCCTCTGTACGAGAAGGGGTAAGCACCCTCAACCACATCACGGGCCACTCTCATGGCGGGAAGCGGCTACTTATGAAGCTTCGCCGCAAGCTCGGACAGCCCTAATTTATTCAGTTTTTCCTTCAATGGTCGACCGTTTGCATCCAAACCCCTTGCCTTGTAGTACTCCTTCAGCATGAGTTCTACGTTGGGCACCGAGCCCGCAACCGGACCATCAGTGTGAGGAGTCAGAATTCGCTTGGGCATTCGATCGTCTGCAGCGGTGACGCCCATGAGGTTGTTCAGACCCCTTTGGAGCATCCAGATTCGTTCGCCGCATTCCATGATCTCGTCGAGGTCGTAGTCAAAGCCGGTGACAGTTTTCAATGCCTCGACCAGATCGGTAACAGCCATGGACATCAGTGCGAATCGGCACAGCGTTGCTGCATTGGTCAACATGTCTAGGCTTTCGCATGTAACGTTCAACTCACCTTTGCCCTCGTCCGCTTTGGCATCGTAGCCGCCAGTTATACCAACATCTGGCCAGGTAATCCAGTTTTGTTCGACGTAGCCTATGGTCGATGCGACGTGACAGGCGCCACGGTTGGACGTCATGAAACTCAGGCCATGTCCGTAGGCCCCCCGAGGGTCATACATAGCCATCTCAAGGCCCTTTATCTCAGCTGTACAGCTTTCAGCATCCTTGCCGATCTTCTTCGCTGCGCTGCGGCTGCCCTCCGCCAGCACATTGCCGAAGCCCTGGCGTTTGGCGATCTTTTCTATCATTGCCAGAACATCATCCGGATTTCCCCATCTCAACTGGCCACCATCGAGATCCTTGGAGGTAATAATGCCTTTTTCAAAGCACTCCATGGCGAAGGCAATGGTGCCGCCACAACTGATAGTATCGACGCCATATCTATTGGCCGTCTCGCCCATCTTGAGTATCGCGGCCAGGTCGTCAATCTGGAGTGAGAATCCGAAGGCACCTATGGTCTCATACTGAGGTCCGGGCCCTTCCTCTATTGCGTAGGGACCCTCTGCTACCTTGACCACCCTCTTGCACCCAATGGGGCAGGTGAGGCAACTATGCGTCTTGGTCAGGTACTGTGCAGATATGGCACCTCCAGACAATTTAGGACCATAGAGACTGCTATCCCCCACGGTGAAGTGCTTAACTGGCAGGATACCGATCATGGTGTAAAACTCACAAGCCACGGCTGTGCCGGCCTCAGCAATAGCCTGCGCCGATACGTTCTCCTTGATCTTTTTCAGAACAGTCTTACGTATTTTGGTATACTCCTCGGGGGAAGCCGGCTCAACTTTACCGGTGCCACGGATGACGACCGCCTTCAGCTTCTTGGAGCCCATCACCGCCCCCCCACCGCAGCGGCTGCCGGCGAACTTCACCAGGTTCTCACCTGCCGGTCCAATCTCCAGCATGTCTGCCTTGGCCCCATGCCGTTCTGTCAGGATGTCGGTCGTTTGGTAACAGTCCTTACCCCAGAGGTCGGCGGCGTCTTTGATCTCCACCTTGTCATCCTCAATCACCAGGTAGACAGGCTTGCTTGAGGCACCTGATATCGCGATTCCGTCGTAGCCTGCCTTTTTCATCTCGGCAGCCAAGCTACCTCCAGCCGAGGCCTGCCCCCAGATGCCGGTCTGTGGGGACTTGAAGGCTGCCAGGATGCGAGAGGATGTGGGAAAGTTAGTCCCTGACAACGGACCAGCCATTAGAAAGAGTACGTTCTTATCGGACAATGGATCAACATCGGGTGGAACGCGGTCGAAAAACAGTTTGGCCGCCAACCCACTACCTCCGATGAATTTTCGCAGCACACCCTCTTCTATTTTCGTGGCATTGACGGCTCCGGTGCTTAGATTGACATCCAGTATCTTTCCTTTGTAACCTGCCATTACTACCTCCTTTTAAGTAATTTGTAGCTCTGCCATTTCCCTTCCCATGATAGACTACGTTTTCATTCAGGTATAGAGAAGGTGCACCTTCTCTATTATGTCATCGGGAACGCTTCCCGTATATGTTTCTATTTTCATCTGCTCAACCAGGGAGTCCGGCTCCTCCCACGGCTTGCCCAGCACCTCGTTCTTGGCACATCCACCGTTCAGCGCCACGTCTTCGACCAGGCCGACTTTCCTTACCATGGGGTTCAACCTGCCCGCCACCGCGTTGCTGACACCGGCGGCTATATCGACCACTTCTGTACATTCGTTGATCAGGGTTACAACCTCGGACTTAGAAAATACGCTGCACTGGCTGGTTATTCCATAGTCTTTCCCCAGCGGGCGATGAAACGCTCTTTAACCTCGGGGTTCACAAAGCCATTGGGCCACTGACCTCTAAAAACGCGGGCCACCTCCTCGATGGGCCGCCGCATTAACTCTGTCATTGACGTATTGGACATTGCTCCCGTATGAGGGGTAATAATGATGTTGTCCAGTCCAAATAGAGGATTATTGGAATCGGGTGGCTCTTCCTCCATTACGTCGATTGCTGCTCCCTGGATATAACCTTCGGTGAGAGCTGTATGAAGGGCAGCCTCATCCACCAGTCCACCACGTCCAGTATTTATAAAGTACGCATGGGATTTCATCTCTTTGAACTGCTCCAAACCGAATAGGTGGTGATTCTCCTGTGTATATGGTACATGAACGGAAATGAAATCCGAATTGGCGAGGAGTTGGCTCAAATCTACTAGCTCGGCCCCTTGCTCCTGGACTATGTCTACTGGAATGTAGGGGTCATACGTGATTATATTCATACCCAAAGCGTACGCTTTACATGCCAGCGCACGAGCGATACGACCGAAACCTACCAGTCCCAGCGTCTGTCCCCGGATGTTGGAAAGCGGGAACACTATTCCCATAGCGCCCCCTGTCCACTTGCCGTCCCGCGCTGCCTTATCGAGGCGAAATATCTTGCGATTGAGTGCGAGTATGAATGAAAGGGCTTGTTCAGATACCTCATCGATACAATAATCGGGAACATTGGCAACAATGATGCCACGCTCAGTAGCTGACCCAACGTCAACATGGTCATGGCCAACAGAGAACTGGGCTATTATTTGGCACTTGTCAAGTTCGTCGATGACCCGTTTGCTAAAGGGCTCTATTGCCCCCATCGCTGCATCAGCATCATGACAGGCATTTATGACTTCTTCTTCGGTGGCGCACTGTACTCTTATTATCTCGCCACCCAGACTCTCGGCAACTTCATCGTGGTAGGGAGTACTCAGAATCGGCATAGTGCAAACGATCTTAGGTCCCATGTCTCCCTCCAGTTTATGAATCGGTTATGAACTTGGCCCCAAGCTTGATAGCCTCTAGATCGAGTGGAAGAAAACGCTCTCCCTTGGTTCCTGTATACTTGTCCTTAAGGGCTTTCTCAATCGCTTCAATGGGCAGAGCTTTGGTTGCCTCTAGGTAGGCACTGAGCAGGATCAGGTTAGATACCATAGCTAAGCCTAATTTGAGGGCCATCTGTGTTGCCGGTATATAGTGTACCGTCACATCGTCACGTAAAGTCTTATCAGCAATAATTGAGCTGTCCACCAGCAATAGCCCTCCGCCTTTAACTTGTGGTTCGTGCAGCATCCAGGCTGCGGCCCCCATTAGGATGGCGGCCGAGGGATTCCTAGACGCAATAGAGGTGTTCTCTTTATTGGACAACGTCACTGTGCACTCGCATTCACCTCCGCGCATAGAAGGACCATAATTCGGATGGTAAGTAACATATCGGTAGTGTGAGCTACCCGCTTGTGCCAAGACCTTGCCCATGGTGAGTAATCCCTGACCTCCAAGGCCACTCATAAGAACGGAAAAGCGTTTTGTATTCTTCTCTTGCACTGATCACCCCCGATTATCCGCGTTTAACACGGCCGACTTTGTTGATTTCCGGGTCGACCGTATACTCTATTTGGTCTACATTCTTAAACTCTCCGAGTGGGAACTCGCCGATGAGTTTCTCTTCTACGAAACTATTGGCAGCTAGCGGACTCAGGCCCCAGTTGGGGGGGCAGGCGCACAGAATTTCCACTAAACTATAGCCTACTCCATCCATCTGTTTTAGAAAAGCGGTCTTGATCGCTTTCCTGGCCTTCTGGTAGTTGGCCGGCGTGTGCACGCTTACTCGAGATGAATAAGCTGTACCCTTCATAGTGGCAGCAATCTCGCTTAAGTGGAGAGGGAATCCAGCGCTTTGTACATCGCGGCCTTCAGGAGTCGTAGTAGTTCGCAACCCAAGAAGCGAGGTGGGAGCAACTTGTCCTCCGGTCATGCCATATCCGGAATTGTTCAGAAATATTGTCGTTATGGGATCGGAGCGCATCATAACGTTAATCACATGTCCGACACCAATAGCACCCAAAGAGCCGTCACCTCCAATATTAAAACAAATCGCCTGAGGTAGCACGCGCTTGACACCCGCCGCTACAGCAGTGGAACGTCCGTGAAGGCAGTGGATGCCATCAACAGCCAAGCCGACCATTAATATTCCGCTGCATCCAATATCCAGGCAGGCAATAGCTTTTCCCTGGATGTCGAGTTCATCGATAACCTCACCGAGAGCTCGCCAGACTAAAGACTCATGACAACCCGGACAGAATTTGAATGGTAAAAAATCCAGTTGTACTGCCTTGGGCTTGCCTACGATCTGTTGCTTGATTATCGCTCCATTTCCCATTATGCGCACCTCCTGACATCGCCGATTTGATTTATTGCTAATAATCCTCTCACAATTTTGCCACGTTTTCCATTTGTTTTATCTCCTCGACTATTCTCTCTGGATAGATAATTCCCGAACTGTCGCGTCTATGGGCACCCCAAATACCAAGTAAGTGAATCGGCACCTTTCCTTGGAGGGCACATTCCACGTCCTCGACCAGAAGACCGGAGCTGTGTTCCACCACAAGTATATGACGGGCCCGGGAGCTCAACTCGCGGAGCACATTCGTTGGGAAGGGCCAAAGGGTTATCGGTCTAAGCAGTCCCACTTTCAGGCCCTCTTCTCGAGCAAGGTCCACCGCTCCTTTTGCCATTCGAGACACGTAGCCGTATGCTACCAGGATCACCTCAGCATCATCCATGCGATAAGATTCATACTTAATTTCATTTTCGGTGATCTCCCGATATTTTTCGTTCATGTCTACGTGATAACCCACATAGTCCCACATGTGCTGATGGATTCCCTGGCGGTTCCCTCCACGTTCATCTAATCCCCTTAATACCCAGTCCTTATCAGGGAGTGTACCGAAATCCCTGGTTTTCAGATCTACTAGCTCGCAGGATTGACCTATGGTGGCATCCGTGAGAACATAAACCGTCATCCGGTATCTATCGGCGAGCCAAAATGCCAACTGTATCAGATCACAGCACTCTTGGCTTGATGACGGGGCGAGTACAATACAACGATACCCGCCATGCCCGCCTCCTTTGGTAACTTGCCGATAGTCGGTCTGTGATGTCTGTGCCATTCCACTGCCCGGACCGAACCGGCAAACATCAACGATTACTGATGGCACCTTTAAATAGGCCATCAGGGAAACAGTCTCCTGCATCAAGCTTATGCCCGGGGACGAGGTGGCAGACATTGTTCGAGTGCCGGTCATGGACGAGCCATAGACCATGCTTACAGCAGCGATCTCATCCTCAGTTTGGAGGAATACACCGCCCGCCTTAGGCAGTTCAGTTGCCAGAAATTCCAGAATCTCGCTTTGCGGGGTTATCGGATAGCCAAAGAAAGCCTTGCACTCACCAAGAATCGCTCCCCATCCGATGGCCTCATTTCCTGATAACAAACGCCTATCTGCCATAAGACTCTTCCTCCTTAGCTGCCTTGATTGATATTCGCTTCGCTTTCGACATACTTGAAAACCTGGATGGCAAAATCAGGGCACATCCATCCACAGATGCCACAGGCGGAGCATTTATCCGGCACTGAGAATACTGCCACAGGGAAACCTCTGGGCCCTAGGCGGTTCTCAGGGATCGCAATGCACTCTTGGTTACAGAACTCGACGCAGAAGCCACATGACTGGCATAGCATCTCGTCTATTGCTATCTCTCCTTTGGCCACTTTCTCCTCCTGCTACATTAGACTCAGTTTCCTACTTATTACTTTTATATGTCTCTACTGTCTCCAGGAAATTATCTATCTGGATTTTTGTTTGGGCCTCTGAGTATGTTCGTATATCAACAATATCACTTCCTATGAATAGGGTCCTTAATTTGGCATATTTCTGAACGGCGTTCTGGTAGTATATCTGCCCCATGCTGGTAGCCCGGCACGACATGACACCATGCATGACCAGCCCATCGATATTAAACTCAGGCACTAGATCTAATATATGTTGCACCCAGAAATCACCACATCCCCTATGAGCTTGTTCCCATCGGTATGTAAAGCGTTCAAAGCTTCGCAGCGCCATTAGCTCAATAGGATCGTTAATGTTGTCTGGGATGATAAAAGGATCTGGTGGGGGGTAAGCCAATTGAGCTGGAAATACTGCCCCCAGACTGCCGAAATAGCTAAAGATGCCCATGCTATGCCAGGGGGGAAGCCCGCCAGCAAAGAGTAATCGATACCGTTCATTATCCACTACCCCTATTCCAGAGTCAACCCGGTCCTTAAGCTCTTGATAAAGCTCTTTATAGAAGTCCAGAGTGGCTTCCTCACCGATCATAAAATGGTGGGGTACGAAGATGTTGAAGTGATCTCGGGCCGTCATTGGCGCTGGAATTGCCCTGCATAGCTGCTGAGCTTCCCACCACCAATGGCGGGCTTCCTCAGCACGATGGATGATGCTCATCAGTCGATCGGGATCCAGCTGGCATCCGGTTGTCTTCTCCAGAAATTTAACAAGTCCTCGGAGCTGCTCAGCCTGGTATTTGACATAGAAATCCTTTATTTCGTACAAATTCCTATTGACGGGCGGTACGATGACATCAATACAATAGATGGGGACATCCATATAATGACCCAGTGCTTGGTACCATTTAAAGCGCGTATCACACCCAATACTACTTCCCAGGAGCATGTCGGGCATCGGCATCCCACCATCCGGTGTTTGGGGAGCCTCCCCCGTCTCGGCACGAAGCGCGTCGAATCCAAGGCCAGTGCGAGCATATCCACAGATCAGATTTGAGTAGCCTTCTGCCTCGGCTTTCTCAAGAAACGGCTGTGCAGTACCCAGTGTAGCGCACAAGCCACCATAGTTCTCTGTCCAAACTGGCACTATGTCCATCGCTGCCAGTATTTCGTCATACTGGCTCATCACCATACAATAAGCGACCTTCTGTCCTCGTTCCCTAGCCTGATGAGCCCGAAGGTACATAGACTCTACAAGAGGACGGACGTTTCGTGCACTCTGGGTTCTTTTCTCCTTCTTTATATCCGTGCTATCTGCCATATATGTCACCTAACCGAGTGTCTCGATAAAGGCCTGAAATCGCGTTCTGAGCTGGCCCTTAGTAAGTAGAGTATATTCCTCCTCAAGGTGCAATACCGGGAAGCCTTTCCGATTGAGATACGCTTTGAGACCAGGAGCTTCCAGCGCATGTCCATCGCAAAACCGATATAAGTACAGAATGATCCCTTGAACATTGAACTCTCGTGCAAAGTCTAACAGATATTGGAAGCGCTCTTCAGGCTTGCCGGGACGAAACGTGCGGGGACAACGAATATCATCTACATAATGAGCGGCCAGACTTTCCATGGCATTCTCTTTAAGCTTCACTGGTTCCCAGAAAGAACGTGAACCGGTGCAGAGATCATCCATTACCACCGCAGCACCGCATTCCTCGATGAGCTCTATTATTGCTGGGTCATCGACCTCTCCACCATAGATAAGCACACGTGGCTTCTTTCTACGGGATTCACTATCGCGGGTCCGGATATCATGTATCACCTGAAGTAGCAACTCGTTGAATTCCTCCACTGGAATTCCTCTCCCTGCCGCCAGTACCCGGGCGATCTCCGTACCTGAAATCAGCGGAGGATCTGCTTTGCGGTACTGATATATCTCCTGGAGTAGAGCTCGGGCACGATTATGGGTGTCAATGGCATCTCTGAGCGCCTCCTCGGTAATTTTCCTACCTACGAGTTGCTCCAAGCTCTTCTTGAAGAGCTTCAGCTCCTGTTCCAAGAAGTGACAGGAGGAAGGCCCTACCATGTGAGGCACCTCGATGAAATAGGTGTAATCCAATGGCTTGTGCAACTTCCATATATTAAGGATGCGCCACATGGCGTCACACGTATGCGGTACTACCAGCCCATGCAGAAAATCGTACTCGCCACAGATGGCCAGATCGAAAGCACTACGGACGTACGAGCAAACACAAGTCTCCAGATAGGCATCTGCTTCCTTAACAGGCTCATCTGTTCGGCCACCGATCCGGTACGGGACCAAGTCCAAAGCTGTCATGAGTTCCACAGGGGTATAGCAGCAGAAATATCCGATGACCTTTTTACCTTGCGATGCCATCACACGAGCATACGATAAGCGATCTTGGTACAATTCCCAGGCACGCTCCAGCCCTCGGCTAGAGATAGTCATCTAGATGACCTCCTCCTCTCTAAGCTTTACGATGTCCTCCCAGGAATACCCCAATTCAAGTAGCACTTCTTCGGTATGCTGACCCAATTCAGGAGCAGGCATTCTCACCGATAAAGGCGTCTCGCTCATATGTAAAGGAAAGCCCACCATGTTCACTTTGCCCAGTGCGGGGTGATCATACTCAGTGATATAGTCATTGGCAGTGACCTGGGGGTCATTGATTAGGTCCGAAATGGTATTTACGCGACAGAATAGCAACTCTGCCTGTTGGAGAACCTCGACCCACTCGTCACTGGTCTTTGAGGCAAAGCGCGATTCCAGGATTGGCACCAGCTCTTTGCTGTTGATAGCCCGTTGAACCAGGTTTTCGAATCGTGGGTCTTTCTCTAGTTCCTCCAGCTCCATCGCCTTGCAGAAATCCGCCCAATATCTGTCTGATTGAAGAAGGCCTAATGCTATCCACTTGCCGTCGGAGCACTTGTAGTGACAATACACTGGATTCCATATCTGCGATTTAGCTTGCCGAGGTATCTCCCATCCTGCCAGAAGGCTCGTGTTGACGCTAAGGCACTGAAGCCATATCATACTGCCAAGCAGTGAGGCGTTGACTTCCTGCCCTACACCGAGACGATCACGGGCAAGTAACGCCGCCAAGATCCCGTACGCCAGCATAATGGCCCCCGTCTGATCAGCGATGGGACTGGCAGCCAGCAACGGCGGCATATCAGGCTCACCTACCGCCGACATGAAACCGGAGCGTGCTTGGCCCAGGTAATCGTAGCCGCGCAGGTTGCTCTCGGATCCTTCAGGCCCCCAGGGCGAAGCTGAAGCATAGACAAGGCGTGGATTAATACCGGAAAGCATTTGATAGTCAAGGCCCAACCGGGAGGCAACTCCCTGACGGAAGTTCTGGACAAAGACATCAGCTTGCTTTACCAACTGGTACATTATTTCACGACCCTTGTCCTTCTTGACATCCAGAGTGATGCCTCGTTTATTGCGATTTTGCGCTTCGATATAGGCATGGCGGCCCTCGGCGAGATCGAACGAACGTCCACCTGTACCGATGATTCCCCGAGCGGGGTCGCCACCTTCACGAGTTTCGATTTTAATCACATCAGCTCCCAGGTCTCCCAACATCATGCTGGCTACCGGTCCCTGCTGCCATGCGGACCAATCTACGACTCGGATTCCTTCTAGTGGCATCATGATATGACCTCCTATTTACATACCTCATTTGGAATGTGTATCGTCTTCAAGCTGTAGCATTGCTTGATCAACGTCATTGCCGGATCACACTCCTCTTCTATCCCAGCGGTCTGAAGTATCTAATGTCGAGGATGCTCCCGCTCCTTATCCAAACATATCTTTTACTCTTCCTTCAATGCTTTCGGTGGTGTGCAGGATATCTTCATTTACTAGATCGCACTCGGGTTTTTCTTTATACCCTCGATCTCAGCAGTTACCGCACCTTTGAATTGCTCAATTAGAAGTTGTGGCTCTGGCGAAAGTGGTGTTCCTTTTCTTTTAGTCTGTTAGTCATTTGCGCTTCCCAGTAACATGTGTTGTCAATTGCTATTCTGCTGGAGATTGCACGAGAATACGAAGATAGACGTAATCACAAGGAATAGCACCATAGCTAGTCTTGCCTTTATTATTATCTACCAACTGCTTGTTATGGTGGCACAAGCATATTCTGGAGAGCTTTGCCTGTCAAGGAAACACTGGTTTTACGGTTCTGTCCAATGATACTATGAAACCTTATTGTTAGTCTATAGGGGAAGTATGGCTCTTTGTATGGGGAGGCAAGCTTAGTATGAATCCCACAAGGCAGCGGGGTGCAGGAATAAGCTGTCGGGCTTGGGGATGCAGCTTTGTAGCAATAGCTGCACAGATGGGCGTGCAGAATGTAGTTGAAAAAATACAACGTGAGGTTGTGCTAATAAGGTAAGGGACTACCCAATAATAGATAGCCCCTCTTATTTAGCTGTGTTACCACTCCATATGACGAAGCACATGAATGCTGACAGCTACTTCTTCTCAACTATCCATCGACAAATGGTATCTCCTGCAGTCATCATTGTGGGGGTAGTCAACCTGTATTCGGGATTTATCGCCTCTGACATACTGGCAGCCATTATAGTGAAAGCCTTACAAAAAGCAGGTGGTAAGCCCTGGAATGGACACTTAGTGCTTTCCTTAACAACTCGCTCTGGGCTTGCCTCAGTGACCTCACCCTCGATCTTGCATACCTGGCCTTCGTAAAGACAAAAAAGGGAAGCAATGGATAATGCATCGTTGCCAGTGATGGCCATCATTTCGGCAAAAATGGGAGCACCTTCGCCTATCTTTGCCAGATATGGACGGAGGATTTCTAACGCCTCATCAGCACCAAACTTATCTACCAT
>JAVLBD010000027.1:0-13724 GCA_031581405.1 Dehalococcoidia bacterium | reverse complement strand
GGCATGCTCTTTGAGCCGCTCTTCGATTTCGCCCCGGCTCATCTGGGGGAGAGCGCTGGCATTCAAACTCGGTGGTAAAGGCAAAATTGTACCCAATTCGTTCATCAGGCCTTCGATGTCCCAATCTCCAGCATGATCGCCGGCTACGTAAGAGGCGATGAGATGCTGAATCTCATCTTTAACCATGGACTGTATATTCGCCTTTACGTCGGCACCGCTTAGAATCTTCCTTCGCTCGCTGTAGATCACCTCGCGATGTTTGTTCACCACATCGTCATAGTCCACAAGGTGCTTCCTGATATCGAAATTGTAACCCTCGATCCTCGTCTGAGCACCCTCAATGGCCTTGCTTACCATAGAATTCTCAATGGGAATGTTCTCATCGATATGGATTCGTTCCATCAATCCCTTGACCCTGTCGCCACCGAAGCGACGCACCACATCGTCCTCAAGCGATATATAGAAGCGGGAGCTTCCCAGATCGCCCTGGCGCCCGGCACGACCACGGAGCTGATTATCGATACGCCGTGCTTCATGGCGCTCGGTGCCGATGATGTGTAGCCCGCCCATTTTTACTACCTTTTCGTTCCTATCCTGCCATTCCTTGTCGTCCTGACCGTCAGGTCTTCCACCCAATATTATGTCAACACCACGTCCTGCCATATTGGTAGCTACGGTCACTGCGCCTGGCTTGCCTGCCTGAGCGATAATCGCCGCCTCCTTCTCGTGGTGCTTGGCGTTGAGGACCTGATGGGGAATCCCCTTCTTCTTCAGTATCTCGCTCAGATGCTCTGACTTCTCGATGGAGACTGTACCTACCAGAACAGGTCGCCCATCGGCGTGGAATGCCTCTATCTCACGAGCCACGGCGCGGAACTTGGCCTCCTCATTCTGGTAGATCTGATCGGCATCATCGGTGCGCTTCATCGGCTTATTGGTAGGGATAATTACTACCTCAAGCTTATAAATCTTGTGGAATTCCTCGGCCTCGGTGACCGCGGTTCCGGTCATGCCGGCCAGCTTCTCATAGAGGCGGAAGTAGTTCTGGAAGGTGATGGTGGCCAGGGTTATATTTTCCCGCTGCACCTGAACGCCCTCTTTCGCCTCTATGGCCTGGTGCAGCCCCTCAGAGTAACGACGACCATGCATCATTCGACCGGTGAACTCGTCAATGATGATCACCTGCCCGTTCCTAACCACATACTCGCGATCCCTGCGAAAGAGGATATTCGCCTTCAGAGCGCTTTCCAGATAGTAACGAAGATGGGAATGGGCGGCGTTCTCCCAGAAATCAGGGATATCCAGTAGCCGAGCTATCTTCGTATGCCCATCCTCGGTCAGCTCCACCGTTTGCTCCCGTTCTTTCACGTTATAATCCACTCCCTCGAGCAACTGTGGAACCAACCTGGCAAAATCCTTATACTTTTCCGCTGCCTCCACATTCTGTGGACCGCTGATAATGAGGGGAGTGCGTGCCTCATCGATAAGGATGTAGTCCACCTCGTCTACGATGGCATAATGAAGGGGACGCTGCACGCACTGCGAGAGATCGACGACCATGTTATCCCGGAGATAATCGAAACCAAACTCGTTATTGGTACCGTAGGTGATATCTGCCTCATATGCCTGGCGGCGGGTAACCGGCCTCAGGTAACGCCATGCCGTATCCTCAGATTCATGATCGGGGTCAAAGATGAAGGAGGCTTCATGCTGAATAGTGGCCACAGAGAGCCCGAGGAGATGATAGACGGGTCCCATCCAGTGGCAGTCCCTTTTCGATAGGTAATCGTTTACCGTGACAACGTGGGCA
Source organism: Dehalococcoidia bacterium (assembly GCA_031581405.1). Taxonomy (GTDB): domain Bacteria; phylum Chloroflexota; class Dehalococcoidia; order E44-bin15; family E44-bin15; genus JAAXQM01. The sequence goes on along the minus strand of JAVLBD010000027.1, from coordinate 11,914 downwards.
CCTTTTCCGGTAAGTGCGTTGAGGTAAGCCGGGAGAGTAGCCACCAGGGTCTTGCCCTCGCCGGTCTTCATCTCGGCGATCTTACCTTGGTGCAGTATGATACCCCCTACAAGCTGGACATCGAAGTGGCGCTGGGATAGGGTGCGCCATGCTGCCGCCCGAACCGCAGCGAAGGCCTCGGGGAGAAGCCCGTCCAGCGGTTCACCCTTCCCTAGCCGATCCTTGAATTCATCGCTTTTACGGCGAAGCTCATCGTTGGAGAGGGATTCGTACTCGGGCTCAAGGGAGTTGATGTGGTCGATAATGGGCGAAAGACGCTCTACTTCCTTCTCATTGGACCCCACTAGGCTGCCAATCCATTTGAACATGCTCATTCACCACCAATTATTCTCTTAGCCTCCTCCGCCCTCGATTCCAAAACCGCAACCGATACCTCACCCATACCATCAACAGTAAAAGCATGGACCGACGTGGCGGCGTCTGACTTTAGGATACAGGGTATGCCATTGCTCTCTAATAGGCCCTTAATGACATGGGCTTCCATCTCACCGGAGGCGCGGAATACATCGACTAGTTTTTCACCCATCTTCACCCCTTACTCGAACATTGCCCCTACTGAAAGCCCGGCGTGGATACGGTGGATTGCCTCTCCAAGGAGCGATGCCATGGAGAGAACAGTTATCTTGTCGTTTCTTTTGCTCTCTTGTATGGGGATAGTATCGGAAACCACTACTTCTTTAATCGGGCTATTTGCAATCCTCTTGCTGGCGGAGCGGGAGAAGACGGGATGAGTGCAACAGGCATATATCTCAGTGGCCCCAGCTTTCCGCAAAGCGGCTGCAGCAGTGACCAGTGAGCCTGCAGTATCGATTTCATCGTCTATCAGGAGGGCCTGCATTCCAGCGACAGCGCCAATAATATTGAGGGTTTCTGCTTTATTGCCATTACCCACCCTGCGCTTCTCGATAATTGCCAGCGGAGTGCTCAGCCGCTCGGCGAGGTCGCGTGCCCGTTTAGAAATACCTATATCGGTAGCGACCACTACCAAATTCTTCAGGGCTTTGGTTTCGAAATAATTGCCCAACATGTATAATGCGGTCAATTCATCCACCGGGATGGTGAAAAAGCCCTGAATCTGCCCGGCATGAAGGTCCACTGTCAATAGACGATTAGCCCCGGCTACCGTAATCATATCGGCGATCAGCCGTGCCGTTATCGGCACTCTTGGCTGATCCTTCTTATCTGTACGGCCATAGCCGAAATAGGGGACTACCGCGGTAATACGAGCTGCCGAAGCCCGCCTCAAGGCATCGAGCATGATGAGCAGCTCCATAAGGTTTTTATTCACCGGGGATGAGATTGGCTGTATAACGTAGACATCTCTCTCTCGCACATTTTCCATGATCCGTACAAAAATATTCTCATTAGTAAATTCAAAGACCTCAGCCTGCCCCAAAGGCATATCTAGGTAGTCGCAGATTCCTTGAGCCAGAGCCGGGTGAGCATTTCCAGTGAAAACCTTCAGTTCATCGATCAAAGCTCCTCCTTTTCAGATCATTTGCCCTTAAATTGGGCTTCCCTTTTCTCTATAAATGCGTTCACGCCCTCACGATGATCCTCGGAGCTAAGCGCCAGTGCCTGGCAGGCGGCCGACTGCTCCAGAGCTGCCTCGAGGTCTGTATCAAGCGCCTTATAGGCCATCATCTTGGACATCTGTACGGCCAGCGGGGGATTATTAGCTATCCTCCGTGCCAGCTCCATAGTATCTCGTTCCAGGTTATCTGCAGGAACAAGCCTGTTTAGCACCCCGATACGTTGTGCCTCATCCGCTTCAAGGAAATCCCCGGTGAACAGAAACTCAAGCCCCCTGCCCAGCCCCATGAGACGAGTGTACAGCCATGTGCCCCCACCACCGGGTATAAGGCCAACCCTTACAAAACCGTTCCTGAACCTGGACCTTTCTGATCCCACTCTCATATCACAGGCAAAGGCAAAATCGCAGCCGGCACCCACAGCAGCACCGTTAACCATAGCGATGGTCGGTTTTTCTAACCTCTGAAGCCCGAGGGCTATCTTCTGATAGCTGTTCCGCAAGCTATGGTGCATCTCCATCGGAGTCCCGCTTAGCCCGCTTGCTTTACCACCTTCACTAATATCGGCGCCGGAACAGAAGACTTTACCAGCGCCGGTAAGGACCACTACCCTCACCTCATCATCGCGGTCAATTACATCTATCGCTACCGCCATCTCCTGCAGCATCAGCGTGTTTAAAGCATTCATCTTATCAGGACGGTTCATGATGATAGAAGCAATATACTCATCCTTATTAAGAATAATGGTCTCAAAATCCACGGATATCACCTCTCATTGCGCCAGCCCGTAACATTTAATTCTAGCATAAAAACATAGTGTTTGCCTTGTATAGCGAACAAGAATTTATTGATCCATACTCTCCAGCGCAGTCCGTGCTGCCTCCGTCTCTGCCTGCCGTTTGCTCTTACCACGCCCTGTAGCAATTATTCTACCATCTACTATCACCTCGATAGTAAACTTCTTGGCATGGTCCGGCCCGTCTTCCTTGATAGTTCGATAAATGGGAGCAGTATGATGCTTTGCCTGGGTAATCTCTTGAAGCTGAGATTTATGGTCTGCAATAAGCCTCTCGTCGGCGGCTTTCCCAATCTCATCGGTGAAAAGTCTGAGGATAAAATTCCTGCAAGCGTCATAACCATGATCAATCAAGATGGCCCCAATTACCGCTTCAAAGACTCCCGCCAGGATGGACTGCTTGGTGCGTCCTCCACTGGTCTCCTCGCCACGCCCGAGATAAAGGTAATTACCAAGCCCCAGAGATCTGGCTAACCTGGCCAGGGTTTCCGTGCGCACCAGGGCCGCCCGCAACTTGGTCATTCCTCCCTCCGAAAGATTGGGAAAATCCTCATATAGCTTCTGTGCGATAACAAAGCTGAGTAGGGAATCACCAAGGAACTCCAGTCGCTCATTGGACGGCAGGTCAAAATCGGGATTTTCGTGGAGATAAGAGCGGTGAACAAGGGCTTTCTTTAGGAGGGAAGGATTTTTGAAAACGATATTAAGTGTATCCTGTAAATCGGCTAATTCAGACAATATTCAACTCCCCCATCACCATAGTTATACAACCTCGATTTGTCAAGGTAAGCATGATATAATCGTGTCTCATGGAGAACCTGTATTTTGTAATGTGCCGGTGCCTGCCCGCAGAGCTTATTGCCTTTCTTCACATCGCTGGGGAGAAAGCGGGAGCACAAGAGCAAAAGCTATATCTTGTCGGAGGGGCGGTACGCGATCTTCTTCTGCATCGTCCCATTCTGGACTTAGACCTGGTAGTGGAGGGTGACGCCCCACGCCTTGCCCGCCAGCTTGCCAAGACGGATAGGATGGGTGAAGAGAAGGGCAAAGGTGAAGGGCAGGTGACAGTTCACCGTCAATTTGGTACAGCGAAGTTCCGCCGCGGAGGATTAAACATCGACGTAATCATGGCGCGTTCTGAAACTTATTCCCAACCTGGAGCCTTGCCTACAGTGCAGCCGGGAAAGATCCAGGATGACCTTCTCAGGCGGGACTTCTCGATAAACGCTATGGCTATCGATCTGAGTCCGGCCTCTTTTGGGCAGTTACTTGATCCCCACGGTGGTTGGAGTGACCTTGAGCAAAAAAGAAACGTGCGAATCCTTTATGAGTGTAGCTTCATTGATGATGCTACCAGAATTCTTCGTGCGATTCGATATGAAAAGAGGCTTTGCCTGACGCTGGAAAAAAATACTGAGCGGCTGCTCCGCGAGCACATTCCCATGCTGGACACCATAAGCGGAGATAGGATAAGGCACGAGCTGGAGCTTATCCTGAAAGAGGATATCCCCGAGCAAATCCTGGAGCGCGCTGAAGTACTTGGGGTGCTTCAACAGCTTCACCCCTCACTGAGAGGAAATGGATGGCTGGCAGAGCGGTTTCGTGAAGCTCGCCACAAAGCGATAGCCGATTCCGCCCTTTATCTGTTACTACTCACCTGCCATCTCAGCGAGGCGGATATTGAGCGCCTCATCGCCCGCCTGAAGATAGTGGGGGAATTGGGGCGAAATATGCGGCAGGTGTCTCGTCTAACCGAGGTCCTTCCCTCCTTAGACGATAACGCTCTTCCTCCCAGCGGCATTTACCGTTTTCTAAAGCGCTATCACCCTAAGACGATCGCCGCCTGTTCCCTTGCCAGCAACTCTCCGATAATTCGATCAAACCTGGAAAGATATCTTAGTCATATATGTTATGTCAAGTCTCTCATGGATGGGGAGGACCTTAAAAAATTAGGGGTAGAGCCCGGGCCTCGCCTTGGCAGCATGCTTGAGACACTTCTAGAAGCAAGGATGGACGGGCAGGTAATCACGAAGGAAGATGAGGAGGCTATGGTACAACAATTAATGGGGAATCACTGAGTAAAGGTGGGCTGGATGAAGAGAGCGAATGACCGAGAAAAACTAGACGAGATGAGACCGCTGAAAAAGAGGTGCAGGATACTTCCTGCCGTGGGTCTGGGGGTGTCCCCCAGCTATAAAAATCCCCCCAATTAACTCCTACCCAGCCATGCTGCTACTTCTTCAGAAATCTGACGGGATGGGCCGCTTTTTACCATGCATTGGGGCACCGATCCCAGGAAGGCAGCACCGTAGTATTTCGATTTGATTCTGCGGTCAAGTACCACTATCGCCCCTCGATCGCTCCTGGTGCGTATTAAGCGTCCGAATCCCTGTTTGAACCTTAGAACTGCCTGGGGTAGGGAATATTCATTAAAGGGGTTATCGAAAAGCTCGGAGCGGGCAACGAATACCGGGTCGGTAGGTACATTGAAAGGAAGTCTTGCCATCACCAGCACGCTAAGCGACTCGCCCACTATATCGATACCCTCCCAGAAGCTTGCGGTACCCAGAAGTACCGCTCGGGGATTGGATTTGAAAGCCTGGAGAAGCTGTCGGGGGGAACCATCCAAGCCTTGCCCCAACACAAGGATGTCCTCCCCCTGGAGTGGTGTACGGATCGCCTCAACGCTTGCCCGCAGCGCCGCATGGGAGGTGAAAAGAGCGAGAGTTCTTCCCCCGGTAGTACGGCAAAGATCGATTAAAACTCGCTCTACTGCCTGCTGATATCCTGACCGGCCTGGCTCGGGGATGTCATCCGGGATATATACCAGAGCAGCATTCATGTAATCGAAAGAGGACCCCAGAAGCAGTTCTCCGGTGTCTTCAAGTCCCAGCCTCCCCTTGATATATTCGAAATGGCCTTCAGTGCTTAACGTAGCGCTGGTGAACACCACGCATTCCTTGTGAGAAAAGAGATACTCCTCCAGAACCTGGCCGACGTAAAGCGGTGCTGCGCATAGTGCAAGGATGTCGCCTCTCAAAGAGAGCCAGAAGATCATTTCGATTTTTTCGCTATCCCCATCCCCCTGTTCATAGACCGCGGATTTTATCCGCTGGCACAGCTCCCCGCCTCGAAATATTATGGATGAGAGCTCGACTGTAAGATTCTCATAGTCCAGAATATCGGATAGCGGCTCGATCATAGCGTAAAGACGATTAAGCCCGGAATCGATTTCCGTCAGTGCAAGGCTCAGGTTCTCCTCGGCGAGTGCCACTTTGCTCCACTCCGGCTGGCGGTACACCTCCTTGGTAAGGCGTAATCGACGCTCATACGTTCCATAACCCTCAGTATGAGTTTCCAGGATACGCCAGAGGACGTCGAAGAACTCGAGTACACGTTCATGGCCATGCTCGACACTACGACGAATGCTTTGAGCTAACTCCTCTATCTCTTTTTTATGGGATAGCGAAACTGAGCTTCCTCTGAAGTGGCCATCCAGTGCGAAAAGAAGTCCACTATAATGATCTCCCCCTACCTCTTCACTTTTTTCGCTTAAGAGATTTAGATAGCCGCGCACGTCGCGTTCCCTCACCTCAAAGCCCCATTGCTCCGTTGCATCCTCCTCAAGATGGTGCGCCTCATCGATGATGACATGGCTATACTCAGGCAGCACATTGCTCCCGGTGGCAATCTCCGAGAGTAAAAGGGCATGATTCGCAACGATGAGATGAGCCCCTTCTGCCTTTCGTCTAGCCTGATAAAGGAAGCACTGCCCTTGCTTCTGATAAGGACAACGGACTCCAAGGCAGCTTTCCCCCTGGGCATAAACCCGACTCCAGGTAGAGAGCTCCTCTCCTCTAAGACTGATTTCTGCCCTATCCCCGGTCGAGGTAGTTGCCAGCCAAACTAGGGTACGCAATAGAAGCTTTACCTCATCCTTGGATAGAGCCTGGCTTCTTCTTAGTAAATTCCATCGTCTGAGACAGAGATAATTATTTCGTCCTTTAAGCTGCGTATAACGGAGGGACCACTGTTCCAGCGCCCTTACCAGGTCGGGGATGTCCTTGCTTATCAATTGCTCCTGTAGATTAATAGTGTTTGTAGAGATAACCACATGAACACCATTTTCCAGGGAGAAAAAGATAGCTGGCAGGAGATAGGCGATAGACTTGCCAGTTCCGGTACCCGCCTCCACGATAAGGCGATTACCTTCGTTCAACGCTCGCCCTACAGCTTGCATCATCGTCACCTGCTCCGGTCGATATTCGAATTGGGAAAGAGATTGAGCTACCGGGCCTTCGCTCCCTAATATTCGGGTAAGTTCATCCAAATCTAAAGGTTTCCGCTCTGAAGCGGGAATTAGTCGCTCTTCCCGCTCTCTACCGATGATACCGATAGGTAATTCACCCACTTGAGCGAAGACACCCCCCAGCTTCTCCCCTGATATATGGCGAAAGAGATAAGACAGGGGCCAGTCTATCTCCCCGCTCAGCCGATCAAGCTCAGCAATAATAGAGAGTGGGAGGGACCTGGCTTTATCGAGAAGCGCTAGGAATACATCCTTAGCCAGTGTCGCGTCCGCAAGAGCGCGGTGATGAATAGAAGAGGAAATGCCCAGCTCCTCAGCTATTGCAGAGAGCCGATAATCAGGAAGTGTCGGCAGTAGGATGGTGGCCAGCTCAAAAGTATCAAATACTCTGTTTTGTAGACTAACCCCCTTGTCGGAAAGGAAACTGAGATCGAATGCAATGCTCTGCCCTATAATTGGATAATCACCGAGAAAGGAGATAAGGGCATCGAGACCCACCGCCAGCGGTGGAGCAGCCTCTACCTCACGGTTGGTGATCCCCGTTAGTATTTGAATATGGTAGGGTAATGTGTGATAAGACCTCACCATAGTATGAAAGGTATCTACTACATCTTCACCACAAAACTTAACCGCCCCGATCTCGACAATATCATCGCTAGACGGGTCCAGCCCCGTGGTCTCTAAGTCAAGGGAAATAAAAGTTTCATACACTAGAATATCCCGTAAGCATGGCTTCGTTTCTGGCAGCACTAGTGTAGTGCTTCCTATATATCGTTATCATCACGCCAATAACACTGGGATTAGACGCTTTAGATGGACGACTTCAGCGGAAACCATCCTTTTGAATACGGCAATCTAACGAAGTGTTAGAGACACTACATTAGCTACTATATCCATCGATCGTGCTTTGCAAATCATTTTCATGCCTGCCAGCGCCGCCATAGTAGCCATAGTATTATGGCACTCCCGATAACAAATGCGATACTAATACCGATGATAACCCATCCCCACCATGCTATCCCAGTCCAAGAGTCCCACCATGTGTCCCAATAGCGAGGCACTAACTGCCACCCCTTATGTACTACATAGACACCGATGAATGTCTTCGGCAAACGTCCTGCAATGGTCGTCATCAGGAATTTCCAGTAGGAAAACCGTACTGCTCCAGCAGCGATACCGGCGATATCGAAGGGAAGGGGGGTAAGGGAAAAGGTAAATATGGTCGCAGTCCCGTAACGCTTCATCCAGCTCTCTGCTATTCTATATACCTTTGACTGCTTTGGGGAGATGAATACTGCCCCAGCATAGCCGGCAAGGTATGCGGTAGATTCCCCCAGCCCTCCACCGATAGCCGCTGCCAGTGCCACCAGAGCCCAGTTCATATCAGGATTGACTGCAATAACCGCAATAATAGCGAAGCCGGGCAGGGGGAAAATAACAGTGCTTCCGGTGATTAATGCAACGAGAAAGGCGCCAATATAGCCGTACTCCTGAAACCCTTCCATAGATGGCCACAGGCGATAGACGGCATAGCAAATAATCGCAACCAGGATAAATATCGCAGCCCCCAGCAGCCACCTTGTCCTTCCGCTTAATTCCCTTGGCTGGTAGATACGGCGATTTATATTAATTAAGGAAGCTTTGAAACCGTGCCATAGTTCGAACAAGTTAAGCCTCCAGACCTTTCTCTACAGGTGAACAATTACCAATCGATTTCACTATAAAAAGTCCTGTATCGGCCTATAACTGCTACTCGAATCATCGTCGCGCCCTCCGGCGCCTCCATACGATAATAAATATGATACTTCCTATAATAACTGTAATACCAACACCGATGATAACCCAGCTCCACCATGCCAAGCCACTCCACCACGTATTATCGCTCAATATTTCCCATCCTCTACGGGCCAGATAGACCTCGAGCAACGTCCGTGGCAAACGTCCTGCCAAGGTCGCCAACAGGAACTTCCAGAAGGGAAACCGCAATGCTCCGGCAGCAATACCCACGATATCGAAAGGAAGCCACGAAAGCGAAAAGGTAAATATCGTCACGCTCCCGTAACGCTTCATCCATTTCTCCGCTCTTTCATACCACTTTGATTGGCCGGGAGAGATGACCACTGCACCACCGTAGCCAGCAAGGTATGCCGTAGTTTCACCCAGTCCCCCTCCTATTGCTGCTGCCAGTGCCACCAAAGCCCAGTTCAGATCAGGGTTGGCGGCGATAGCTAGTACTAGGATGATACCGGGTATTGGAAATATTATGGAGATGCTGGCGATGAATGCAACTAGAAAGGCGCCAAGATAGCCGTACTGCTCAAACTCTCCTATATATGGCCATAGGCGAAAGATGGCATAGCTAAAGAGAAAGTATACGGCAACGATAAAAGATAAAAGCAGCCACCTCTTCGTCCCGCTTAGCTCTGACAGCCAGGAGATGTGGCGAACCAATACTGCCACAACGGCATTAACGCCCCGCCACGGTTTGAACAAGATAAGCCTCCAGCCCCTTACTTATAAGAGAGCTATGCAGTCCTTCTCCTTGAGCCATATCCCGGACGATGGTAAAAAGGGTGGGACCCGAGCCTGATAGGTGAATATTATCGGCACCAAGCATTGAAAAATGATGCCAATGGTCTTCCAGTCCGGCATAGACGGTAAAGGCAATCATTTCGAAAGCGTTGTATAACGAAGAGATTGGGGGCTTACCTCCCTGACGAAGCAGCGCCACCATTCTGCTGGTGAATTGTCCTTCGTTAAAGCATGATGGATCCAGTGAGGTGTAGAGGTATTCCGTTTTATTCAACGGAATGTCAACTGGTGGTCTGAAGAGCACTACCCATGAAGGGGGGAACGTAGGTAGCGGACTGACCCTTTCGCCACGCCCTTCTCCCAATGTGGTGCCTCCATACAGGAAGAAGGGGATATCTGAGCCAAGTCTCGATGCCAACTGCAGAAGCTGATCCAGTGGTAGTTCTAATTCCCAGAGATCGTTAAGGGCTCGTAGTGTCGCTGCGGCATCGCTGGCACCCCCCCCAAGTCCCGCAGAGATCGGAATTCCCTTATTAATAGAGATCGCTGCCCCCTTCCGCGACCCCGTTACTTCTTGGAGCAGTTTCGCTGCCTCCAGCACTAGATTCGGAGATTTTTTATGCTTTTTTTGTGTTGCTCGATTTCTCTCACCTGGCTCAGTGAAAGACCTGTTCTTTTTGTGCTTTCCGGAAGGTCTTGGATACGCCAGATCAGGATAGTCACAATCGATTATTACCCCACGATGTTTTTCAAAGGAAAGCGTATCTTTGAGTTCAATCTCCTGAAGGACAGTGGTAACTTCGTGGTACCCATCGGTACGTTTACCTAATACCTCAAGGGTAAGGTTAACCTTCGCATATGCAGAGAGGGTTATCATTGCTTCTCGATGAATACCTGGTAAACCCTGGCCCATTCCTCAAGGTTCAAAGTTTCCGCGCGTCGCTTCTGTTCTATCCCCGCCTCCTCCAGCAGGGATGTGGCCTCTCCTGTCGATATCTCAAGACCCAGCGCCAGTGAATTACGCAGTTGTTTGCGCGGTGCCGAGAAACCACCGCGCACTATACTAAAGAATGTTGCTTCATCAGCTATCGTTACCAGAGGACGCTCATAGAGGTCGACACGCACAATAGCAGAGTCCACCTTCGGCGGGGGGTAGAAGCTCTGTGGGGTGATGTAGTCCACGATAGTGGGCCTGCCGTAAAGTTGTACGCTAACGCTTAGTAAGCTCATCTTGCCTGGCGGAGCAGCTATTGCCTGGGCTACCTCCTTTTGCACGGTAACAACTATAGAAAGAGGCTTAATCCGGGCCTCTAGAAAGTGGCGTATCACTGCCGTGGCTATATAATAAGGGAGGGTCCCTACGACCTTATAGGTAGTTTCGATCCCTAATAGTGATGCGGGGTCACTCTCCAGGATATCGGCATTAACAATGGTAACATTGGGCAAGGGGACTAAGGCTTCCCGCAGGGCTGCAGCCATCCTAGTATCGACCTCGACTGCGATAACACGTTCTGCGCCCTTTGCCAGCTCCCTGGTTAATATACCCAAGCCGGGTCCCACTTCAATCACGGTATCGCCAGGGGTTAGTGCTACTGCCGAGATCAGCCTACTCAGTACCTGCTCATCGACCAGGAAATGCTGTCCTAGCCCTTTCCTTGCACGAAGGTTGAGACGTCGAAGTTCACTCTTGGTTTGACTGATGAGCAATCCGCCATCCTTAACTAAATGGGGGAATGAAAGAAGGCCGTGCACCCACTGTCGACCTCGCCTTCCAGCTTACTCCTACCAGCCAGCTCTGATCAGGCAACCCTGCGGCACCCGGAAATCACTATTTACCGCTGCTTCCTTCCGGACCTGACGGGATTCATAGCCTTCCGCCGCGCAGGACCCAATCTTCAACGCCACTTAGTAGAGGCAGTCCCAAAAGGATCAAGACCTCGAGGGGGGGTTCCGCCCCGCTATAGCGGATTGCGGGTACAGGGCACCGCTAGCTCCCCGCCTAGCACGACCTCGTTCTGATACTAGCCCACACATAGTTCCTTGTCAAGCCTCCCTGCTCGTGTAGTAACTACGTGATACATAACCGTGAGATTATTGCCGGTATCACTATCACTATAATGGAGAGAAATCCACAATACCAAGTGAACTTTATCCATTAGAAGGAGATCATCTCTATATCTTGCCTATAAGTTTAAGCTTAGGGTAGAATGAGACCGTGATAGAGATACGCAAGGCTGTAATCCCTGCAGCCGGGTTGGGAACAAGGTTCCTGCCGACAACAAAATCCATACCAAAAGAGATGCTACCCCTGGCGGATAAGCCTCTGATCCAGCATATTGTTGAGGAGGCTGTAGCATCCGGGATAAAGCAGATAATCGTTATTACCTCCTCGGCGAAAATAGCTATTGAGGAATACTTCAACCGGAACCTGGCGCTGGAATCAGTGCTACAGGAAAAAGGCGAAACGGAGCTGCTGGAAGGGATGCGGCGTATCTCCACATTAGCAAATATATCCTTTATCAGGCAGGATCAGCCGCTTGGGTTGGGGCATGCTATCTTAGGCACCAGAGAGATTATAGGCAATGAACCCTTCGCCGTTTTTTTACCCGATGATATTTTCGATACTGACCCTCCCCTCATGAAGCAGATGATTGATATATATCAACGCCATAGGGGGAGCGTTAT
>JAVLBD010000026.1:0-13885 GCA_031581405.1 Dehalococcoidia bacterium | reverse complement strand
GGGCTTTTCTGCTGCCTTGGGCTTTTCTGCTGCCTTGGGCTTCTCTGCTGCCTTGGGCTTCTCTGCTGCCTTGGGCTTCTCTGCTGCCTTGGGCTTCTCTGCTGCCTTAGTTTCCTCCCCTACCCCAACCTCTAACTCTATCTTAGCTTCACCATCTACCCTGACCTCATCCTCTACCTTAACTTCCTCATCTACCCCCTCTCGTTCCATAGTTGGTGCCACCGGAGGAGTTTCTTTTCTACGCTTTTCAGACTCAGGGATGATATCTCCTTTATAGACCCAAACCTTAACTCCAGTACAACCCAGAGTTGTATGTGACACAGCTAGGCCATAATCTATATCGGCACGCAGGGTATGCAGGGGCACTCTCCCCTTAAACAGTGTCTCCTATTCAGAGCCAGTAAGCCTACCTGAGCAGGTGACCTTTATTCCCTGTGCGCCACTTTCCATAGCCCGAGAGATTGCCTGCTTCATGGCACGCCGATGAGAAATTCGCCGCTGAATCTGCTGTGCAATGCTTCTCGCTACAAGATAAGCATCCTGTTCGGGCCGTGCTACTTCCATAATATTCAGGCGTACTCGTTTTCCTGCAACCTTCTCTAAAATGCCCCTCATCTCATCGACCCGCTGTCCTCCTCTTCCAATAACAATCCCGGGCCTCGCCGTATAGACTGTTACTGTAACCTGAGTTGCAGCGCGGTCGATCTCAACGCGCGCTACATCATCCGCTGAATAATTCGACGCGATTGCTTTTCGAATTTTCAGATCTTCCTGTAATAGCTCCGTATAGCTCCTATCGGCATACCACTTTGCCTGCCAATCCTTGCTTATACCGAGCCTAAATCCTACCGGGTGAACCTTTTGCCCCACTCATCCCTCCTCTTTAACTGTTACTGTAATATGGCTAGAGCGTTTAATGATTGGCTTTGCCCTACCTCTAGCTCCAGCACGAAAGCGCTTCATGCTCCGCCCTCCATTAACATAAATTCCAACAATCCTTAATTCAGATGGCGTCATCTCGAAGTTGTTCTCCGCATTGGCCGCTGCTGACTTCACCACCTTAGCAACAGTACGAGCTGAAGGTGAGGGCAGCAAGCTGAGAATAACTAATGCCTCCTCAACCTTCTTGCCCCGCACTACGTCTACAATAGGACGCAGTTTGCGAGGCGATGTCCTGACATATCTTGCTGTAGCTTGTATGTCCATTATTCCTACTTCTTTGTCTTCTTCTTAAACGTGGCAACCCTTTCCGATTTTGCGGAGTGCCCCCTGAATGTCCTGGTGGAAGCAAACTCTCCTAACTTGTGCCCCACCATATTCTCGGTAATGAAAATGGGGACGTGTCGCCTGCCATCATGCACTCCAATGGTATGCCCGATCATCTCTGGAAGAATGGTCGAGGCACGCGACCATGTTTTGATCACTGCCTTCTGTCCTGATTGATTAAGCACCTCTACCTTCTTCAGCAGTTTTGAACTGATAAAGGGACCCTTTTTTGACGATCTAGACATTTTCCCGACCTCTCACATGCATTACAATCTACTTTATATCAAAATAGCCCGGTTAGCTGTTCAACTAACGCTTTTTTCTCCGTCTTACTATCATGTTATCGGTTAGCTTATTATTACGGGTAACATAGCCCAATGCCGGTTTTCCCCATGGAGTCTTAGGTCCTGGCATACCTATTGGGGATCTCCCTTCACCGCCACCATGGGGATGATCTCGGGGAGTCATTGCCGAACCGCGTACTGTAGGACGTATCCCTATATGCCTTTTCCTGCCCGCCTTACCAAGATTAATGTGTTGATGGTCAACATTACCCACCTGACCGATAGTTGCAAAACACTCTATATGAACCCGCCTTAACTCGCCGGAGGGCATCCTTAATAGGGCATAGCTACCCTCTTTAGCCATAAGCTGAGCCACTCCACCTGCGCTCTTAACCATCTGCCCCCCTTTGCCACGGTGAAGCTCAATATTGTGAACTGCGGTTCCTGTGGGGATAGATTTCAGCGGCAGGGCATTGCCTATCTTTATTTCCGCATCGCTGTCCGCTAAAACAGTATCCCCCACCTTGATTCCAAGTGGAGCAAGAATGTAGCGCTTCTCACCATCGGCGTAGTTGATAAGCGCGAGGCGCGCCGATCGATTCGGATCGTATTCGATGGCCGCTACCTCACCATGGATGCCCAGTTTATCCCGCTTGAAGTCTATAACGCGATACATCCTTTTGGCGCCACCACCCCTATGGCGTACCGTGATTCGCCCCTGATTGCTTCTACCAGCCTTCTTTTTTAGGGGTTTAAGGAGCGATTTTTCAGGTTTCTTCTTCGTTATTTCCTCAAAGCTGGCACCGGTCATCCCCCTCCGACCCGGCGATGTCGGTTTATATACTTTAAGAGGCATCTCTTGTACCTTTCTTTAACTTATTCTTCGACTTATACAATTATGTTGCCCCCATTACCTATCAAAAGAACAAAGGTAACCATCTCCTTATAATCCCTCGAAGAATTCAATCTTTTGCCCGGGTTTAAGTGTAATTACCGCCTTCTTCCAAGAGGATGTTTGGCCCCTTCTTCTACCAGGACCCCGCCACTTGGGAGCTACAGTCATTACATTCACCCGCTCTACTTTGACCTTGAACGCCACCTCTACAGCCTGCTTAATTTGATGTTTAGTGGCATTTTGTGCCACTTCAAAGGTATATTTATCCGTCTGCTGAAGGGCAGTACTCTTCTCCGAGATTATAGGGCGGCGCAATACTTCCAAGATCTGCATTTCTCGCTTTTTATCCTTTTCACTCTTCTCTAAATAAAGTCTCGTTAACTATATTTATTTCCTCGCCAACTATACATCCGACTTTTATTGCTTAGGCATTCACCAGCTTTTTCGTCTGCGGCGTACCCATCTCCTCTATCCTCCTCACCGCTGCCACAGTGAGCACTACCATCCGGTGCGAGAGTAGATCGCCGACATTTAGCATATTTGCGGGTAGGACCTTTGTCCTCTCGATATTACGCGCCGATTTATATATATTCGGATCGGGCTCAGCGGTGACAATTAGAACAGGCGGTTTCACCCCCAATGCCGAAAAGATGCGAGCTATTTCCTTTGTCATAGGATCGGTCAAGGCGATATCATCCACCACAATCATTTCACCATCAGACACCTTCGCCGAGAGAACGCATCTCAAGGCAAGGCGACGCATCTTCTTGGGCATCGCCTGGCGATAGCTCCTGGAGTGAGGGCCAAAGATTACCCCCCCACCGCGTAAAAGCGGTGATGTTGTACTTCCTTGCCGTGCTCGCCCCGTTCCTTTCTGGCGAAAGGGCTTCCTCCCACCACCAGCAACCTGTCCTCGCGTCTTCGTGTTCGCCGTACCCTGACGGGCATTAGCCAGCTGCCTTACCAGTGCTTGATGTACCACCGCCCGGTTCAGGGGTACTCCAAAAACCTCATCGCTCAGTGTAATATCATCAATAACCGCGCCTTGTATATTATAAACAGGTATATTTACCATTTTAATATCCCTCGGGGAGATGATCCGACAATTCACCATCCAGCAAATAGAATGCCCTCTCCGCTACATCCGCAATGCGACGGTCGTGGGTCACGATAATAAATGTTTTTCCTCTCTCCTCATTTAGCCGCTTCATCAAGTCGATAATCTCAGCACCAGTCTTTGTATCAAGATTTCCAGTCGGCTCATCTGCAAGGACCACGGGGGGGTTCAGGATAAGTGCACGGGCGATAGCTACACGCTGCTGCTCGCCCCCTGAGAGCTCACCGGGCTTATGATGGGTGCGGTCCTTGAGTCCAACGATGTCCAGAAGTCTCTGTGCCCTCTTCTCGAAGCGTTTGTTCCCTCTTATCGGCAACACAGGCATAAGCACGTTCTGCATAGCATTCAAGGTCGGTACCAGGTAATATGTTTGAAAAATGAACCCAAGCTTCCTGCGGCGTATCCTGTAAAGATTACGCTCCGCTACACTGCTCGTCTCCTCATTGTCTATAAACACCCGTCCTCTGGTAGGTCGATCAAGGGCACCAAGCATATTGAGGAGAGTTGTCTTACCGCTTCCCGACGGTCCCAGCACAGCAATAAACTCACCTTGCTGTACATTCAGGTTCACTCCTTTCAATGCCGCCACACTAGTTGTTCCGTTGCCATAGATTTTGGTCAGATTATTGGCAACCACGATTCCATGCTGCAGACCATCACCTATCTCAGTCTCAGCATAGTTTTCACTTTTCGCCTTATATTCAACCATGACGTTCACCTATAAGGCCCTCATGCTCTCTATGGGGCTTACCCTCGCCGCTCGTAATGCAGGGTACAGCCCACCGACCACTCCCGCAATTATTCCGAAGACGGAGATGAAAAGTATCAACCTCCATGTAATAGCCGCGACATCCATTGCAATATAAGCATCGATGCCTTGTCCCCCCAAGTATCCGATAGCGAGACCTATTGCAGCTCCCAGAATGCTTATGGTAATCGATTGAACAACCACTGATGTAATGATATTCCTATTGGACCAGCCCGATGCCTTGATAATGCCGAATTCCTTTGTCCTCTCTATGACCGAGATAAGCATAACGATAAATATGGATATCCCACCAGCTATCGCCGCAACTAAGGACACGATCCATAGGAAACTATCAATTGTACCCATCATTTCCTGGAAACTCTGCAGCAGTTCCGTGGCTACTGTGGCACTTACTGGAACCGCTCTATCCTGAAACATTTCAACTATAGTATCGGAGACATAGGTTACGTAGTCCAAATCAGCGGCCTCGACCGAAATGAAGTTTACCTCATCCGTGGCGATGATCGGCATTAGTGTATGAGCGGTACTTAGGTCAGTATAGAGACTGAAATCGTATACGGTATTGCCGGTCTCGAAAATACCAACCACGGTTACAGTGTTACTGAGAACATTACCACCTCTTACAGGCAACTCCATCGTGCCGCCCACTTGAGCGTAGTCACCTCCCCTTGCGGCTTTCTGGGCTAATATACCGATGATGACTTCATCTACACTGCCGGGAGTTAAGGATCGGCCCTCTATGATATTACCTGCGTAGAGTGGATCGTCTGGCTGTACATCGCCCTCTACATCAAGACCCCTCATGAGTACACCCATCGGATCGCCGAAACTGTAATCTTCGGTTGCGACAAAATATGTCACCAGCGGGCGTACTCGACTAACAGCCTCTTCACCATCTATTTTTATCTCACTTATTTCATCTGCATATTCAATCGGCATGCCTATGCTGCTGGGCATCATGAAACCCAAGGGATCGGCTGCCGGATAAACAGCGACACCCCCTGCCATTTCTTCCATCATGTTATTCATCTGCTTATCCATTCCTTGGGAGATACTGAGCAATACCGTCATGAGTGCAATACCAAGGGCAGCCCCCAGGATGGCGAAAATGGCGATTCCCTTTCTTCTGAAAGCGTTGGATATAGCGAATTTAAACAATCACTTCCTCTTGGCCAAACGATTTTCTGACTGTGACAAGCCTGTTTTTAGCGCCAGGCACAGACCCTCGAACGAGAAGCAGGTTGCGCTCTGCATCCGCCTCGACCACTTTAAGACGACGCACTGTCACTCGCTCATTCCCCATATGACCCGCCATCTTCATCCCTTTAAGTACCCTAGCCGGGCTTGTTGTTGCACCAATTGAGCCCGGTGCACGATGGCGGTCCGATTGACCATGGGTCTTGGGCCCGCCAGCGAATCCGTGGCGCTTGACCACCCCAGCGAAACCCTTCCCTTTAGAGATACCGGTGACGTCAACAAAATCCCCGGGCTTGAAGATGCTGACATCTATTACCTGCCCTACTTGAAAGGATTCGATATCGTCTACTGCAAATTCCCTGAGGTGCTTGAACATACCTACCTTCTTGAGATGCCCTTTCTGCGGAGAATTGAGACGCTTTGCCTCACCAAAGCCAAGCTGAATTGCATCATAGCCCTCTTTTCCCATCCTTTTAATCTGGGTCACGATACATGGCCCGGCAGATATGGCGGTAACCTGCGCTACCGTTCTATCCTCCTGAAAAACCTGGGTCATTCCGATCTTGCGTCCAATAATTCCTTGAATCATTTTTCAACTATACCCCGGTGATATTGCCCAATCTAAGCATATCTCTATTGGATTTCTAACTTGTTATGTTAAAGCTTTATTTCTATGTCAACCCCTGCCGGTAAATCCAGCCGTGTCAGGACATCTACGGTCCTAGAGGAGGGCTCCAGGATATCGATCAGGCGCTTATGGGTGCGAATCTCAAACTGCTCCCTGGAGTTCTTGTCCACAAATGGTGAACGGTTAACACAGTGCTTTTTAATCTTTGTCGGCAGAGGGACTGGCCCTACAACTTTGGCTCCGGTCTGCTCCGCAGCCTCCACGATCTGCCCCGCCGATTGATCCAATATCCGATGGTCAAAGGCTTTTAGTTTTATACGAATCTTCTGCTTGGGCATTAGGCCACTCCTCCCACTTTGACTATAAGCTGCTCAGTTAAATCTTGGGGCATCCCCTCATAGCGATGAAATTCCATTGCAAAGTTTGCCCTTCCCTGGCTCATCGACCTGAGATCAGTAGCATAGCCGAATGTCCCTGCCAAGGGAATAAGGCAGTTGATTATCTTCGTGTCCCTACTACTGTCGATGCTCTGTATTTGGCTCCTCCTTGAGTTGAGATCTCCAATTATGTCTCCCATGAATATCTCAGGACTGACTATCTCCATCTTCATGACTGGCTCAAGTACAATGGGCCTAGCCCTTTTTACCCCGTCCTTCAGCGCCATGGCGCCAGCGATCTTGAAAGCGACATCAGAGGAATCAACTTCATGGAAACTCCCGTCATACAGTGTAGCCTTAATATCTATAAGGGGGTAGCCTCCTACAACGCCACCCTCCATAGCTCCCCTTATGCCGTTTTCTACTGAGGGGATATATTGTCTGGGGATAGTACCACCTTTAATTCCGTTTACAAACTCAAAGCCGCTTCCCCGTTCCCCCGGCTGGAGCTCAATCCAGACGTGTCCATATTGCCCTCGGCCCCCACTCTGTTTGATGAATCTCCCCTCAACCTTTACGGGCATAGTAATTGTCTCCCTGTAAGCAACCCGGGGCTTGCCAATTTTTGCCCCAACTTGAAACTCACGTAGCATCCGTTCCACGATGACCTCAAGATGCAGTTCGCCCATACCTGAAATGATCGTTTGCCCCATTTCATCATCATTACGGGCGGTGAAGGTAGGATCCTCATGTGCCAATTTGGCCAGGGCATCATCCAGTCGATCCTGATCGGCCTTTGACTTGGGCTCGATAGTTAACGATAGCACCGGTTGGGGAAAACGAATCGTTTCCAGCACTATGGGCGCATTAACATTACACAGCGTATCGCCCGTGTAGGTATCTTTTAAACCTAAAGCAGCAGCGATATCGCCGGCCTCAACCTGTTTGACCTCTTCACGGCGATTCGCATGCATCTGAAGCAACCGTCCGATCTTTATCCGTTGCTCCCTTCTGGAGTTATACACCTGAGCACCAGCCTCCACCTTTCCTGAATAAACCCTGAAATAGACCAGCCTGCCTATAAACGGGTCTGAAACTATCTTAAAGGCCAGGGCGGAAAAAGGGTCTCCGTCAACAGGAGAGCGCTGAAGCTCTTTGCCATTACGTGGATCAATGCCTACCACCGGAGGCACATCATTAGGTGAAGGAAGATAGGATATGATGGCATCTAGGATGTATTGTATGCCTTTGTTCCGCAGGGCACTACCGCAAAGAACTGGCACCAATCGATTTGCGATGGTAGTCCGTCTTAGAGCCTCTTTAATAGCGGAGGCATCGATAGCTGCCCCTTCTAGGTAGAGAGTCATCAAGTGGTCATCGTTTTCTGCCAGCCTCTCGATCATCGTCTCTCTATGCCTGCTAGTTATCTCCATGTAATCTTGAGGTATGGCTACTTCCACGGGGACTTTATCGGGATCATCACTGAAAGCCCATGCCCTTTGCTCTACTATATCTATAACAGCCTTGAAGGCGTTCTCGGTTCCTAAGGGCAACTGTATGGGCACGGCAACTGCGCCCAGTCGTTGCTTAATCATATCCACGGTACGATAGAAATCGGCCCCTACGCGGTCCATTTTATTAACGAAACAAATCTTGGGAACACCATATCGGTCCGCTTGCCTCCAGACCGTCTCCGACTGTGGTTCAACGCCAGCAACCGCATCGAAAACCACGACACCGCCATCGAGAACCCGAAGACTCCTCTCTACCTCAGCAGTGAAGTCCACATGCCCTGGTGTATCGATAATATTGACACGATGGTCTGACCACTCACACGTAGTTGCTGCAGCCGTAATCGTTATTCCCCGCTCCTTTTCCTGCGCCATCCAATCCATTACCGTAGTACCATCATCCACATCGCCCAGCTTATAGGTGCGACCAGTATAGTAAAGTATCCTCTCGGTAAGCGTTGTTTTACCTGCATCGATATGTGCGATGATGCCTATATTTCTTATACGTTCCAAAGGGAATGACCTAGTCATAGTTTTTACCACCGATAATGAGCGAATGCTCGATTTGCCTCCGCCATCCTATGTGTATCATCTCGTTTCTTAACAGTGGCCCCCTGCCTTTGGGAGGCATCCAAAATTTCCGCTGCTAGCTTCTCCGCCATAGACTTACCCCCACGGGCCTTTGTCGCTTTTAGAAGCCAGCGTATAGCCAGGGCTATACCACGCCCCTGTCTCACCTCTATGGGCACCTGATATGTTGCACCACCAACACGACGCGGCTTAACCTCAAGAATCGGTGTTGCATTTCTAATCGCCAGTTCCAGGGTGGGCAGAGGGTCCCCTTTCACCTGCTCCGCAATAATATCGAGAGCGTCATATACGATCCGCTCCGCGGTACTCTTTTTCCCGCAGTTCATTATCCTATTAATTAACCTGGCTATGGTAACATTTTGGTACCGTGCATCAGGTGCTATCTTCCTTTTGGTAACCCTTGCTCTTCTCGGCATTCTAGTCTCCACTGGAGCGCTTGGTCCGCTTCGCCCCATACTTGCTACGGCCCTGCTGTCGATCCTCCACGCCTCCCGTATCCAGAGCACCCCGAATAATATGATACCTGACACCAGGCAGATCCTTTACACGACCACCCCGCAGCAGGACTGCAGAGTGTTCCTGAAGGTTATGTCCCTCTCCAGGTATATACGCAGTCACTTCCATACCATTTGTAAGCCTGACACGTGCAACCTTACGCAACGCGGAATTTGGTTTCTTTGGCGTCACAGTCTTAACCTGAGTACATACGCCGCGTCTCTGAGGAGCGCCATCTATCTGCGACATCCCTCCCTTTAATGCATTATACGTATAATGCAGTGCCGGTGTCTTGGTTTTTTTCTTCGCCTTTACGCGCCCTTTTCTCACCAATTGATTTACAGTTGGCACTTACACCTCCAGAACAAAGTTAAAGGCCGAAAGCCTTAGAGCTGAACTGCCTTTCTGGCCCGGCCCAACCGACCTTCCGACCTCTGTCAGGCTAGCTTCTATGCACTAACCGTATTAATTTACCACTATTCAATGGCTGTGTCAAGCATACTATATGCGGTTTTGCATGGTACGGACAATTACCCAATCCTCAAAAAAAGAATACATT
The DNA here is from genome assembly GCA_031581405.1 of Dehalococcoidia bacterium. GTDB lineage: Bacteria > Chloroflexota > Dehalococcoidia > E44-bin15 > E44-bin15 > JAAXQM01. The sequence goes on along the minus strand of JAVLBD010000026.1, from coordinate 4,196 downwards.
ATAGCCATTTCTGGAAGAAGCTCCTTGACTGTTTTCCTAAGTGAGGCTTATGCTAAACATAATGAAGCAACGCCTCGATCTTCTTCTGGTGGAACGTGGACTGGTAGAGAGCCGGGTAAAGGCACATGCTCTGATTATGGCAGGTGATGTTCTCGTTGAGGAAAGGGTAATAATTAAACCAGCCATACAGGTGAATACAGACGTACCGATCCGTCTGCGACAAAAACCACCCTTTGTGAGTAGAGGAGGCATAAAGTTATCCCATGTCCTGGATCACTATAGTATTGAAGTCGGTTCACTGGTGGCCCTAGATGTCGGCGCTTCAACCGGTGGATTTACCGATTGCCTGCTCAAGCGGGGGGCAAGCAGGGTATACGCTGTCGATGTCGGTTATGGACAATTGGACTATAGATTGAGAGTAGAACACCGCGTAGTCGTCATGGAACGGGTGAACGCCCACTATCCCTTCTCATTGCCCGAGCCGGTTGATCTAGCTACCATAGATCTTTCCTTCATCTCACTGGAGAAGGTTGTGCCAAATGTGTCCAAACTGGTAAAGCCAGGGGGGCAATTGGTCTGCCTGGTGAAGCCTCAGTTTGAGGCAGGGCGAGCTCACGTTGGTAAAGGAGGGCTGGTCAAGGATCCCTTTCTTCACGCCCGCGTCCTGGGCCGGTTTATCTCCTGGGCTATAGAAAGAAGGTACAGGCTCAGAGGGATCACCCCTTCACCCATTCTCGGTGCTTCTGGAAATCGCGAGTTTTTCGTACTATTAAATGTGTAGCGATGGCGAAGACTGACATTTCATTACAATCGGAAGGCCTTAAATTAAAAGGCGAGGTTTATTTCCCATATTCGCAAGATTGGGAGCCTTCCCCCGCTCTCTGCCTGTGCCACGGTATTCCCGGAGGTGGCCCACCTGATCCCAGCGATCCAGGCTATCCAGCGCTTGCTGAGAGATTCTCTCAGGCCGGGTTTATAACTGCCATTTTTAACTTCAGGGGGACGGGAGATAGCGAGGGTAACTTCGATATTGCAGGCTGGACCAGGGACTTAGTGGTAGTCCTGGATTATCTATACAATATGAGCAGGGTAGACAGATGTAAAATCTCAGTCATGGGCTTTAGCGCCGGTGCAGCTGTCTCTGTCTATATTGCTTCTCAAGACTCCAGGGTTTCATCACTCATCATATGCGGCTGCCCCACACAGTTTCGCTTCGCAACCAACCATGAGAGCGCTGAGTCTGCCGTCGCACAATTTCGCGACATCGGTATAATCAGGGAAAAGGATTTTCCGACGTCGGTTGCCGATTGGATGGCTGGCTTCAACAAGGTGAAGCCTATCGATTGGATCGAAAATATTTCGCCGAGGCCTCTACTAATTATCCAAGGCACGAATGATGAGGTAGTAGATCCGACAAGCGCCCGGGTGCTATTTGAGCGAGCGGGGGAACCCAAGGAGATCCTGCTTATAGATGGAACTGGCCATAGGCTTCGCCTTGAGGAACAGGCAATGGATGGTGCTATCAACTGGCTGACTTGCCAAGTATCTTAATTTTTCGAGATTATTTCGAGTTTGACCCTGTGTTAGTTAAAGGCATATAATGGGTATGTAGGGGGCAACAATAAAACGCATGCAAGAATGCTGTGCCCTTTTTGGGGTTTACGCCCCGGGCGAAGATGTATCCAGACTTACCTTCTTTGGCCTCTACTCGCTTCAACACCGAGGTCAGGAGAGTTCTGGTATAGCTACCGCTAATGGGGAGCATATCCGCGTACACACAAAGATGGGGCTGGTTGCCCAGGCGTTTGATGAAGAGGTGCTAAGTCATCTCTGTGGTGATATAGCTATCGGACACAACCGATATTCCACCACAGGCTCCAGTCACGCCGGCAACGCCCAGCCTATTATTGTCGATGGCCCATCCGGCAAGTTAGCCCTGGGGCACAATGGTAATATCGTAAACGCCAAAGAACTGCGCCAGCAACTTGAGGAACAGGGCTACAGTTTCGCTACGACCACAGACTCAGAGATCATCGCCTACCTAATCCTCTCCTCTACAAGCAAGACATGGAATGAGCGGATCCAATATGCGATGAGCAGGCTCGTGGGCGCCTATTCCCTTGTGCTCATGACCAGGGATACCCTTTATGGAGTGCGTGATCCGCTGGGAGTTCGTCCCCTGTGCCTGGGCAGGCTCGATGGCGGTTGGGTGCTCGCTTCGGAAAGCTGTGCCCTGGACCATATAGGAGCTCAATTCCTGCGCGATGTTGAGCCCGGGGAGATAGTGTCCATCGATAGCAAAGGAATGAGAAGCTACAAGGATAAGCGCAACAATGCAAAGCGAGGATTGTGTATATTCGAATATATATACTTCGCTCGTCCCGATAGCTTGATAGAGGGACGCCGTATCTATTCGGCAAGAGAAGCGATGGGAGCTAGACTTGCCCGGGAGCATCCGGTAGATGCTGATATTGTTATTGGCGTTCCTGACTCGGCGACAACCGCCGGTATTGGCTATTCTCAGGAGTCAGGCATACCCTTCACCGAGGGGCTGCTAAAGAACCGGTATGTCGGGCGCACATTCATCGAGCCCGACCAGCGAATCAGAGAGCTTGGCGTCCAGCTAAAGTTTAATCCAATGCCAGAAAGACTGGAGGGAAAGAGTGTAGTGCTTGTTGATGATAGCATCGTCCGTGGTACTACCACACCACGTGTGATTGCTCTGCTCAGGCGGGGTGGTGTCAAAGAGGTGCACATGCGTGTCTGCGCCCCTCCAATTCGCTATCCTTGCTTTCTTGGCGTAGATATGGCCAGTAGCTGGGAACTCATCGCTGCCTATAAAGAGGTCCCCGAAATTGCACGATACATCGGCGCTGACACCCTCGGCTATATGAGTATAGAAGGACTCATAGAAGCAGTAGCTCTCCCCAAAGAGCTATTTTGCCTCGCCTGTTTCACCGGCGATTATCCAGTGCCGGTACAGTTGGGTATGGATAAACTATCTTTGGAGTCACTCAAGGGGTAATTCTTGGATGCAAAGAGAGAAACCTATCGTGACGCGGGCGTGGACATTGATGCTGCCGATAAAATAATAAAGTCGGTGCGTAAACAGGCGCGTTCTACGTTCACAACCGAGGTCCTTGGTGACCTCGGTTTTTTTGGTGGTCTCTTTGAGCTGAAGGGTTATAAGGAGCCCGTCATCGTCTCCAGCACCGATGGGGTGGGCACCAAGCTGAAGATTGCCTGTGCACTGGATAAACATGACACTATAGGAGCTGATCTGGTAAACCACTGTGTAAACGATATCCTTACCTGCGGTGCTTCTCCCCTCTTCTTCCAGGACTACATAGCCATGTCTACGCTGGTTCCACAAACCCTGGAAGGCATTATCGAAGGCATGGTTCATGCATTGACCGGAGTAGGCTGCGCCCTCATTGGCGGAGAGACCGCTGAGATGCCCGGGCTTTACCCCGAGGACGAATACGACCTGGTCGGTTTCATTGTTGGAGCAGCCGAGAAGAGCAGCATTATCAATGGAAGTTCGATTACAGCCGGAGATCCCATTATCGGGCTACCATCGAGCGGTCTTCACACCAACGGATACTCTCTCGTTCGTAAGATATTTAACATCGAACGTTCTGAATTTGATGTGTTCTATCCCGAACTCGGTTGCACCCTGGGAGAGGAGTTACTGAAACCCCACCGCTGCTACTATCCCGCGCTAAAGCCATTCCTACCTGAGATTAAGGGCATGGCCCATATCACAGGAGGAGGCATACCGGGCAACCTTCCCCGCATCCTTCCACAGGGACTTGCAGCTAAAATAAATCGGGGCGCTTGGGAAGCCCTCCCCATCTTTTCCCTGATCCAAAGGCAGGGCAACATTGATGAACAGGAAATGTATCGCGTCTTTAATATGGGAGTAGGCATGATTATAATTACTGTCCCTCGTAATGCAGCGAGGCTATTACAGGACTTACCAGGCGCTATACTGATTGGCGAGGTGATGGAGCAAAAAGGGGAGAGGCGGGTAATAATACATGGCGTTTGAGATCCACATGTCTTTATATTTCATAATAAGTAGGTTGATTGACCCATATATTGAGACCACTGAAAAAGAGGCGCAGTATACTTCGTGCCAGGGGTCTGGGGGTGTCCCCCAGCTTTAAAAGTCCCCCAAAATTGGGGGATTAGGG
>JAVLBD010000025.1:0-14103 GCA_031581405.1 Dehalococcoidia bacterium | reverse complement strand
CTGAAAAGATAGTGGAATATGTCAGGGAGGAGAAACCGGGATATTTAGGGCTCTCTGCTCTGTTGACTACCACAATGGTTGCCATGGGTGAAATCGTTGAAGCGTTAAAAAAGAATGACCTCAGAGATAAAGTGAAAATACTTATCGGGGGGGCAGCGGTATCAAATGAATATGCCGAGGAAATCGGTGCAGATGCTTACTGCGTGGATGGATTCGAGGCTGTTCGCGTTCTGGACGGTTTCCAGGAATCACGAGCATAGTTCGAACACAACGATTTCAATAAAATTGAAGTAAGGAGATTCACTATGGCAGGAATAGCTGGAATTCAAGGAACCGATAGTGGTGAGCTAGACCTTATGCTTGAAAGGATCAAATACCGGGGTCCTCACGAGACCTGGAAGAACCACCAGGGCGAGGTGTACGTGGGCTGTAATGAGTTGAATATGGGGGCAAACTGTAAGGATGGCTCACACCATGCATCTGATGGCAAGAAAGCGGTTGTCCTTGATGGGCGTGTGTACAATTCGGAGAAAGGGAACAAGACTGATGCCGAGGCCGTGCTTGCCCTGTATGATAAGTATGGAATCGAGTTTGCCAGGAAGATAGATGGTGATTTTGCCTGCGCCATATCAGACAACGGGAAGATGATACTGGCCCGTGATTGGGCGGGCGTAAAACCTCTTTACTACGGGCATAGCGGCAATGGAAGCTTGTGCTTTGCATCGGAAGCAAAGAGTCTGGTAGATATCGCTGATGATGTCAAGGAATTTCCTTCTGGCTATGTCTATTGCCGGGAACTAGGGTTCCAGCGTTACACCTGCGAAGCTGTAGAGACCCCGGAGTTCGAAAACTATAAGCAGGCCAAGAAAGTAATCCGTCAACTTCTGACGGAGGCAACAGAGAAACGCATGAAAGATAATGCTGTGGGGGGAATTCTCCTCAGCGGCGGTTTAGATAGTAGCCTGATCACCTACATGGCCCATGAGATAAAGCCAGATATCGAATGCTTTACTGTGAGTATGGAGGAGGGACAAGACCTCCCGCTTGCTAAGGATGTGACTGCCTATCTGGGCATCAAGCATCACATCTTGATGTTCGGCGAGAAGGAGATAAACGAGATACTACCTCTGGCCATACATCATCAGGAGATGTACGAGGAGAGCTGTGTGCATGGTGCCATTGCCAATTTCCTGGCCGGACGATTTGTCAGCCCACATACCAAGTGTGTCCTCACCGGAGAGGGAGCAGACGAATTCTTTGCCGGATACGATGGCCAGTTTAAACAGGGCAAGAACCAGGAGGAGGTTGCCAGTATAGTCGATCAGCTCATCAGTGTTGCTCATAACACGGCATTACAGAGGCTGGACAGACTGAATGCTGCAAATTCTATGGAAAGCCGTACTCCTTTCCTTGACACCAAGGTAATGGATTTCTGCATGAAAATTCCTCTGGAACACAAGATACACGGCGCGGAGCAATCGGGGAAATGGGTTTTGCGCCAGGCATTCGAGGGTTGTTTGCCCGAGCATATCATTTACCAGACGAAACGCTTCTTTGCTCAAGGTTCAGGCGTTGCTTATATCATGCGCGAACAGGCTGAAAAGCAAATATCTGAAAAAGACCTGTCTGAATTCAACAGGGCAGATGGCAACCCATACCTTTCTTCTGTGGAAGAGCTGTATTACTACCGGATGTTTAAGAAGACATTGCCACACCCTGCGTTTGATAGGTTGGTAGGCAGATGGGACCCCTTCAGGCCAGACTTCTTTTTACGGAAAGCAGGCTCATAACCTTAGTCTAGCAAGATAAAACGTCTTCTTATATGCCATGAAATGGACCATCTTGGGCTCCGGGGGTTGCATGGTTATCCCCAAACCGCTCTGCTACTGCCGGGTCTGCCAGGAAGCCCGTGAGAGGGGTGTACCCTATGCGCGCTCCGGACCATCCGCCTTTCTCCATGATATTAAACTGTTAATTGATACACCGTCAGAGAGTGCAACTCAGTTAAATCGCTCAGACATCCGCTCTCTGGATTATCTAATCTTCACCCATCTTGATCCAGATCATGTGGAGGGCCTCCGTGTAGTAGAGCAGATTACGCTGGATTTTCGATCCTGGCGTGCTTACCCGGAAAAGCAAATCTGTTTACTGCTACCTGATCAACTCAACCGACCATTAAAGGAGATCCGCTCTTCGCTTGGCCCCCATATTGATTTCTACCAGGAAAGAGGATTTATCCGAATAGAGCTTTTTCAGAATGAGCTCCAGATAAAGGACATCAAGATCACTGCCATCCCCATGGAACGAGCTCGTCAGCTAACCTTCGTTTACGTTTTTGAGAAGTCCGGATGCAGGGTGGTTTATGCTCCCTGCGACGTCAAGCCCTTCCCGGAACATCGGTGTGAGGTTCAAAAAGCCGACCTCTTGATAATCCAACCGGGTATATTCGAAGATGGCCTGAAAGATGGCTTCACCTACCCCCTTGAACATATCTCAAGGACCACCCACTACACATTTGAGCAAACCCTGGATCTGGCCAAACGTATTCAGGTTAAGAAGGTTCTATTTGTTCATATGGAGGAATACTGGAACCGGAGCTATGACGATTATTGTTCGCTGGATTCGGATAATGAGATGATCCGCTTTGCCTATGACGGTATGCGGCTAATAGTTTGATATGTAATTACCCGTTTCCCCCTGCTCCAGCTAAGGAGCACCTTCATTATCTTACTATTGCGAGGGCTATACTCAAACAAGTATAGAGCCCCAACTTCGTTAGTAATTTACTGGGACCTGTGATATACTTCAATTATAGAAATATTACATAGCGGAAACAAATGAGAGACTATTCTCAGGAACATGTTAACGATAACCAAATAGAAAGCCTTATACAGGACTTTCTACAGATAGATATTGAATTTAATGCTATGTTGCCAAAAGAAATTGAGTACTTAAATCACCTTATCGACGAAATACGTATTACGAATAAACCTCAACGTTTTATCAATTGTAACCTTTTCTCCCGCATAATTTACAACCTCTATCGTGAGGATTCTATGACAATGGGTGAATTGAGTCATACCCTATCAGTACCATTTAGCACTACAACGCGGATGGTTGATTGGTTTGTGGATAACAGTTACGCACAGAGGCTGTCCGATCCAGAGGACAGAAGAGTCGTTCGGGTAGCTCTCACAGATAGTGGAAGGGAACTAAATAGAACTGTTGAGAGGTACATGGTACAGCGATTTCGGCGAATGCTGTCCCCGCTAACAGCCGAGGAACAGAGTGTTTTGCTTATGCTGTTAGAAAAAATGGCAAGAGCCTTGCGGGATACGGAAATCAAGGTTTGAGCCACATGCACCCACAGGTGATACATTTCCGCGTGAAAGAAGACAAATACGCTCTATGCGCTTTCATGGTTTCTAATACTATAGGCATATGAAAAATTACATGGACTTAAGAAGGGAGAAAATATGTGGTATCTCACTAAGCTAGGTATACGCTTACGCTGGTTAACCATCTTGATAGCAATCATACTAACCGGTGCCGCCTTATGGGGCACCTTTCAGCTTAAGACTGAAATGATACCCAACATCGAATTGCCGTTCACAAGCGTGATAGTAGTTTACCCCGACGCTTTACCGGAAGACGTTGTAAGCGAAGTGACGATGCCTGTTGAAGAAGCCATCTGGGAGCGTTTTGAAGGACGGGGGTTAAAACATATATCCTCGACATCGGCAAGCCAGATCTCGCTTGTTATGGCAACTTTTGAATACGGCACCCATATGGGTGATACGAATAGAGCTATAGGTGAAGCGATTGATGCTCTTGATCTTCCCGATATAGTCCGACAGATGGAGAACAATCCTCAAATTATTCCTATCGACTTCAATCAGATGCCCGTCGTGATCCTGAGCCTAAGCGGTGACCATTCCCAGTACGAACTGAAAGATGTTGCGGAAACCAGTTTTGTACCTGTCCTAGAACAGATTGATGGCATCTTCAGTGTTGAAGTCGAAGGTGGTGAAAAAGAAAGGGTTATCATCTCTCCCGATCCTCAGCAGTTGGTGATGTCAGATATCTCTATGTACCAGATTGCGTCATTACTTACAATGGGTGCGCACTACGACTCCCTGGAAGCCATCAAGAACGCGCCTATGGGTGTGGACAATATAGTGCTGAGCGACATTGCCAGTGTAGAGCCGGGACCAGCTCCAGGTAAAATTATCACTCGAACAGATGGACAGGCGAGTGTGACAATCAACGCGATGAAAGAACCTGATGCAAACACCGTGGACACAGCAAATGCGGTAATGGAAATGGCCCGTGATATAGAGACAGATCTCAATGGAGATATTATAGTTGTGCCACTTCTTGACCAGTCAGAGTTCATTGAGGATAGCGTAAATCAGTTGCTGCAGATGGCAATTATTGGCTTCATTTTGGCAATAATCGTTGTCTTTTTCTTCCTGAGGGCTTTCCGGGCTTCGCTAATAACATCACTATCCATTCCGATCAGCGTGTTGATCGGTTTTCTGATCATGTACTTTTCAAACTTAACTATTAATCTTTTAACCCTGAGTGCTATGGCAATTGCTGTTGGTCGTCTAATTGACAACAGCATAGTTGTCACAGAGGTTATATATCGCCGCATGAAGGCTGGGGAAGACTGGCGGGAAGCTGCAATTGGTGGCTCTAAAGAGGTGGCTGCACCCCTCACTTCCTCCACGCTCGCTACTGTGGCCATTTTCCTGCCGCTGGCCTTTGTAGGCGGTATAGTGGGAGAGCTCTTCGTTCCTTTTGCTCTCACAATAACGTTTGCATTAATAGCCTCCTTGTTTATAGCACTGATAGCGGTACCTGCTTTCTCCAAATGGTTCGTTAGTAAAAAAAGCGATAGGAAGGGCAAGGAGAAGGCCCAGCCTGACACGACCTGGTATCAGAGAGGGTATGTTTCTGTGCTCAAGTGGTCTCTGGGCCACCGAGCTATCGTACTAGCTATTACTTTCATTCTGTTTGCTGGCAGTATTATGCTACTCCCGATAGTGGGGACTTCGTTTCTAGCCAGCATGGGCCCACCGATGTTGGCAGTTAGAGTTGAACTGCCACCCGGAACTGAGCTCCAAGAAACCAGTGATGTAGTTACACAGGTTGAGTCGGTAATCGAAAATGAGGTTCAGGACATGCAGTACTACTGGTCAACCATAGGCACCTCAGCATCGCTGATGGGATCTTTTAGCATTGCGGCAGGTGGTGGGGACAATACTGCAGATATCACCATCATGCTGGAATCTGACGCAGATATGGAGGGTGAACGCCTCGCTCTTGATGTAGGCCTCAATGATTTGAGGGATTCGATAGGATTTGATTTTGCAAAGGTCCTCACGGGAGAGGAATCGGATGCCGGCATGATGGGCTCCGCTGGCGTCAACCTCGAGGTTGTAGGTGAAAGCCCGGATGAGGTTAACCACGCTGCCGAATTGCTTTATGAAAGGCTGTTAGAGGTCGAAGGTATTTCTAATCTCGAGACACAACTGAGTAGGGTTGTGCCTACTCTAATCATCGAGCTGGATAACTCCAAAATGATTGACATGGGATTGAGCGATGAGCAAATTGGGGAGGTTTACAAAGAGAAGGGTCTATTAACCTCGGGGACTAGCTCTGATGATGTTGTGGTTAGCACAGGTGGTGAGGATTATGGCATTACACTAAAGGGTATTTCGTACCAGCTGTATACTGCAGAGAACCCCGAGGAGCTAACCGAAGCGTTGCCGATGGGCTATCCGGTATTTGGGAATTTGAGTGCTATCGCGGATGTAGGACTGCCACTAAGTCCCACCCATATCAGCCACTATGACCTGCAGTTCGCAGCCAGTATAACAGGTACTATAGCTGAAAAGGACCAGGGTGCCGTAAACCTCGAGGTTAATGATATAGTCGACGAGGTACTGGCTACCCCCGGACTTGAGGGCGTAGATGTAAAGATGGGTGGAGTATTCGAAGAGATGGCGGAAGGATTCTCCAGTATGGGCATCGCCATAATCGTTGCAATCTTTATTGCCTTCCTTATACTTATCATCTCAATGCGCTCATTACTGAACCCCATCATTATCATGATCAGCCTACCACTGGCATCTATTGGTGCCATTCTTGGGCTGCTAATATCCGGTTATCCACTAGGTATGTCCGGGATGATGGGAGTACTGATGCTGGTAGGTATTGTGCTCACCAACGCCATCGTCCTCATCGCCCTGGTGGTACAACTGCGAAAGCAGGGTATGAGCGCCTACGATGCCCTTATTGAAGGCGGGCAGACCAGGCTGCGACCAATCCTGATGACGGCGCTAACCACGATGATAGCTATGGTGCCACTGGCCGTTGGAGTTGGAGAGGGTACCATTATAGCTGCTGAGCTAGCTGTGGTGGTTATCGGTGGATTATTCAGTTCAACACTGTTGACCCTTTTGGTAATTCCTGTGGTTTACAGCCTGGCCGATGGCCTGCGAAACCGCAAGCGAGTTGCGGTAACAACAGAGGATATTATATGTCCAAAATGCGGATCTCCCACAGTTGTAAAAACAGTAAAGAGAGGCCCAAATACCGGTAGTAGCTTCCATGTATGCACCCGCTACCCTGAATGCAAAGGGAAAGTACCGCTTTGATACCAAGCTCGTTCCAAACAGATAAATCACACCACAGTCAGGCTGAAGGGTGTGTTCTACTGAGAATAAAGCGAGGTGCAGGATACTTCCTGCCGGGGGTCTGGGGGTGTCCCCCAGTTACAGAAGTCCCCCAAGATTGGAGGATATAGCGGGCTTATTGAGGGCATTTCAGCCGTCTCATTAAAATGATACCCTCGTGATCCTTCAAACATACCTATTTCGTAACTGTGCCATATAGTATGCTCTAGATTTAATTGCTCCCTTTTTGCTCCCCTTTATCCTTTAAAAATCGCTCAATCTCTTTAAGAAGCTCCTCCGTCTTGAATTCGGGTCCAATCTCGTCCTCTCCTGTTTGCTCAGCTAAGCGCACAAAATAGTCGACAAGCTCTTTTGCCTCTTCACCAAACGACTCTTTAAGATGGTAAATCTTCTCCTCGATTTGTGCACTCGTTTCCCTGGCCCAGCTATCGATATCGCTCAGGTCTATTTTTAAATTAGCCATTTGAGCCAGAACCTGAAGCACTGCTTTGGCCGATCGGGGATTGGCAATATGGGTCGTATAGATGGGTATCTCACCCAACAGGCAAAAAGAATCCAGATTCCTCTGCTTTGCTACCCCCAACACCAGACCGTTCAGGCCGCTTATACTCCCCTGCTTAAGCGGGGCTACATCATATTTCTGCAACCATTTGACTAACCTGGGTTTTGTAGCGACAGCCAATACCCTCGGTTTCTTGGTATGGTAGATATGCGTGGGGGCTGCAGCAAAGGTAAATAGCTTTTTGACTTCAAACTTTTCAGCGACGTCTAAAACCAAATTTGCCATCCCATAACCATTCATGATAGGCTGAGATTCGCCTATGAAGATAATCCAGTCCCTTCTCCCATGACCCTTTGCGACATAAAATTTATTCTCCGGAAATTCTATGTCTCTAACCACATTATCCTCAATAAGCACTCCATTAATATCAAAAAAGCCTTCCGGTGCGATGCTGCCCAAATCCTGTGCGTCCCATTGCTCCGTTAAATACCGTGCGGCAATGATCGCCACCCCTCCCATACCAGGCCATGCTGCAACCATGAAAGGATTTCTTAGTTTCGGCTCTTTATAGAGGTTTAGCTCATCCATTTTATTGCGTAACAGCTCCCTTATTACTATACTCGAAAGAGGAACGTTTTTCCAGTGTGTATGACTGAAGCGCAACAAACGAAGACTCATATTAGTTATGCGTAATCATTGTCCGATTATAGTGAGACCTCTGAAAAAGAGGTGTTCCGAGGGGAACTCCCTCTGGCGGGAGTCTGGGGATATCCACCAGAAGAACCTTTAAGGGCGGACGGTTGGGAAATGGACAATTTGTCATTGTGAGACGAAGGCGCGGCAAACCCTCATGTCTCATTATAAAAACCCCTGAGATTGCCACGTCGCTCCGCTCCTCGCAATGACAAATAAAAACACCCCATACTCTGTCATTACTTGGCAATCCTCATTTCTCACATGACAGAACACCACGGAGGCCCAATACCCGCCGCGTTGCCTCGATCCGCCGGTTAGGCTGGTCGACGTCGACCAGCCTAACCATTGTCATGCTGAACCCGTTTCAGCATCCCGATCATAAGATTCCGAAACAAGTTCGGAATGACAGGTAGGGGGCACACCACACTATCATTGCAGGCGGAGCGAAGCAATCCCACCCTCGCGTTTCTAATATCCCAGCACCATTGAGATTCCTTCGGCACTACATGCCTCACAATGACAAGTGAAAGAACGCCTCCGAATGACAGTAAGAATAGGCCGGAAGTGATTCGTCGCCACTGTCCATGACACCTCACAACGCTCATTGACCTTTGTAAGCCACATTGTTATCATTAAGAACAGCGTGGCTGATGTCCAACCATTTCACGGTCTTCGTTATAATATCGAGCGGATCGACGATCTTTCCGCTGTAATCTGCCCCCCTTATGACGTAATCTCCCCTGAGGAACAGCTTCTCTATCACCGCAGCAGCCCCAACAATGTAATCAGGCTCGAATACGGAGAGGAGCAACCAGCAGATAGCTCCGAAGATAATAAATATACCAGGGCTGCCGCGACAATGGCCGGTTGGCTCAGGGAGGGTATACTTACTCGGGAGGAGTGTCCCGCCTTCTACCTGGTGGAGCACCGCTTTTCCTATCAAGATGCAGTAAGGAGTCGATTCAGCCTTATCGCCCGGGTAAGGCTGGAGGAGCTTTCGGCCAACAGCCAGATTCGTCCCCATGAGATGACCATGAGGAAGCCCGGAGAGGATCGCCTGAACCTTCTCAAGTCATGCCACGCCAATCTCAGCCCAATAATGGGATTGTTTCGCCATCGGGAGGAAGGAATTCAGTCGCTGTTCCCCGACACGATAAATAAGCCTGCCATACGCGCGGCAGACCGCTACGGGGTGGCCTATACAATGTGGGTTGTAAGCGACAAGGAGGCTATCGCCAGGGTATCCGATTTCTTCGCCACTAAGAATCTGTACATTGCCGATGGGCACCATCGCTATGAGACCGCCCTTGCCTATAGTCAGGAGCAGCGTGCACTACAGCCCTCTTGCACCGGGGAGGAGGCATTTAACTTCGTGATGATAACCCTAACCGCTGCTGAAGACCCAAACCTCATCATGATGCCCACCCACCGCCTTGTGCGGGGGCTCAATACAGAGAGGCTGGCTCGACTGAAGGCTGAGTTAAGCGCCTATTTCGACGAGGAGTTGCTTTCGCCCTGCTCAACCGCATCTGAAACCCTGAAAGGCTGGATAGAAACCCTGAAGGAGCAGCAGGTGACAGCATTCGGTCTCTATGGTCTGGATGGGCTGCACCTCTGCTTGCTGAGGGCGAAAAGTGAAATGATGCCAGTAGCCCAGCCAAGCTTGTTGCAGGATTTGGATGTCCATATACTTCATCATCTGGTTTTTCGCCAGATCCTCGGCATTGATAGCCAAGAAAAGGCGGAGGATTGCCTGGCTTTTACCCGCGATGGTTTGGATGCCCTCTCCCGAGTGGACTCGGGGGATTATCAGCTAGCCTTTCTGCTCAATCCAACCCCGATCTCCACCATGCTGTCGGTAGCCGATGAAGGAGTGAGGATGCCCCAAAAGTCAACCTATTTCCATCCCAAGACGCCAGCCGGCCTTGTGATCAACCCGCTCCGGGACGATTCTTACTACTCCGCAGCCCTATAAAGAAAACTGAAATAGTCTTGATCAACCCCCTCGATCCCCCGGTCTTGGGGGGCTTTTTAAAGCTAGGGGGACACCCCCAGACCGCCGGCAGGAAATATCCTGCACCGCTTTTTCAGAAGTCTCCTTTAATAACGTTATCGAAAAACGCCGAGAGCTATATAGGGGATGTTTAAAAAGTCGTCCTCATCTCGCGGGCAACCTCCTCCGGCAGGGTCTCGATGACCCAAACGTCGTAGAACCGCTCCATAAAACCGGCATCGCTGGTATAGAAGGGCTGAAAAACCGGCCGTGAGATTATCCGAGCACTCATCCAGAAAAAATCGGGGCGCTCCATAAGCGGTGCTGAATAGGTTATCAGGTTGAAGGAGTTTACCCCCATCCCTTTATAGCAATGCAATATTTTCACAATGACTGAAGAAAAATCCCTTGTCTGCCTTTCATCCAAATCAATAAAACTGCCTGGCCCCTTAAATATTACCTGAACCTCGTTGTTCCCCCTGGGAGCGTAGCTGGCGATGACCGCCACTGAATCGTTCTCCCCGATGTACCGCTCGCCAATCCCCCTCTCCACCTCGATTAATTCCTGCCAATAATTCATACGGCGCTGCCGCCAGTATTCCTCGCTTTTCACAATGAGTTTCCCCAGTTCCGGCGTCGGGTTTCGATCCACTGTTATTTGAACATGTGGATGGATTATGCTCGCCCCGCTGGAAGGCATATGATTCCAAATCCACATGGCATAAACCGCTTTTTCATCCTTTTGCTGAACTTGAGCAATGAAATCCTTTGACGCTACAAGGTTATCCATAAGCATCTGCGTGGTGAATTCGTCCAGCTCGAGGAAATGCCTCCCCGTCAAGGTAGCCACAGCATGGTATTCGGCATATGGGTAGAGATTGGGAAAGAGCAAGCACTCCCCCCTTTTTATCCTACCTTCCGGGAGCAGTATTGGTGGGAATTTTGGTGTTCTCTGTGAAATATTCTGCGGGCAAAAGGAGCAGCCTGAGGCTGTTCGCGCGATCGCCTCGCTTACCTCTACCGCACCCTGCTGCACTTGCCTCACCCTTCCCGCCCTGGACACATTTATTCTGCACTGGGAACCTGTTAATGTATCCTCACGATACTCAATTGCCTGAACCTCGTTCTCAAACTGAACAAGAGGGCTCAGGATCTCCGTACGTCTTACCTCTTTACGAAACTCCATCAGACATTCCCAAACAGGACGGTTCGTTATTATAACATACAGCCACGCCATTATTGGCGATGATGATCACCTGGAGACTGCTGAAATAGCCTCAATCAACCCCCTAATCCCCCAATCTTGGGGGACTTTTAAAGCTGGGGGACACCCCCAGACCCCGGCAGGAAGTATCCTGCATCTCCTTTTCAGCGGTCTCAATACTGTTCGAAATACACTAATTTATGGACACTGTATTTTAGCGTATAATCCTCAATCGCCTTGTTCTTTTATTCCTTTAACCCCTCAATCTGAATCCGCCCTTCGGTGACGTTTTGGTGACACCTACTTTAACCTCATCGCCGATCGTGGCGCCAAGATACCTGGCGGCACTGCCCTTCTGCACCGATACCTCAAGCTGCTCACTTGATCCAATAATCGCCATGAACTCCTCTCCCTCTTCGTAGGAGGTGCTCAGGTTATCGATGATATGACCGCAAACTTCTATAAACAGCCTGCCCTTGGGGAGATCCATCCTTCTTATATCGGTGATAAGATTACCAAAGTGGTCGATGTGAATTACTTTGCCAATAAGCATCCCGTCCTCGCCAATCTGAGGCCTGGGTAAAACAAATGTAGTGAGTGATGGGATCAAATCACCAAGCTCATGGGGAGGAGCACCCAGGGAGAGATGGGCAGCAACAGGGGCGAAGATGTCTCGACCGTGAAATGTATTGCTCAAAGGAGAGAGCCAAAAGCCGGGATTCGTTATAGCGAACGCCTCAATCCCTTCACCAGCTTCCTCCACAACATAGCTTAACACACCGTTGTCAGGACCAAGGAAGTATCCATGTTCATTGATAAGTAGTACCGCCTGTCTCTCAGTACCGACTCCAGGGTCAACGACCACAATATGAATAGTGCCCCTGGGGAAGCGGCGATTGGTGGTACTCAAGATATAGGCGGCCTGAGCAATATTCTGGGGATTGATAGTATGGCAGATATCGACGATTGTAACCTCAGGGTTGATGCTAAGGATAACCCCTTTCATCTCTGCCACATAGGAGTCATCAGTACCAAAATCAGTAGTCAGCGTAATAATTGCCATGCTAACCGGTAGCTAGAACCGAGAATATCGAGACGATCACGAAGATCACCATCAGAAAGATGGTAAAGCGGAACAGCGTTTTCTCTATTCCCCGTTTTGTACGAAACGTTCCCGTTTGCTGACCAAACATACCACCTAGACCTCCCCCCCTTACCTGAAGAAGGAAGAGGACTAATAATACAATCGCCAGTATAATTTGAGCAATGTACAGATAAGTCTCCATCTTTATGTATCCAGCCTCTCTTTTATTAGCTCATTCACCACAATATAATCCGCCCTTCCCTTCGTCT
This sequence comes from Dehalococcoidia bacterium, assembly GCA_031581405.1. GTDB lineage: Bacteria > Chloroflexota > Dehalococcoidia > E44-bin15 > E44-bin15 > JAAXQM01. The sequence goes on along the minus strand of JAVLBD010000025.1, from coordinate 1,651 downwards.
CCCTCATTACCTGTCCCACAAGGAACTGCAGGGCTTGCTCCCTCCCCTTTTTATAATCCTCAACCGCTTGACCATTGGATGCGATCACTCGATCGACTACTCCTCCTATCTCACCGGCATCGCTGATCTGGGCGAGCTCCCGTTCTGTAATAATATCGGATGCATACCTTCCGCTGTTGAACATCTCCTCGAAGACCGTCTTGGCCGCAGTACCACCTAGCGTACCATTATCGATAAGCTCCAGCATGTCCACCAGAAGCTCTGGAGTCACCCTGGTATGATCGATATCGGTATCCGTAGCGTTTAGCAGCCTGGTAAACTCTCCCAATAGCCAGTTGCTCACTACCTTCGCCCTTCTCTCGACCCGGGCCTCTGTGTTAATTTCTATGCAGGTTTCAAAGAAATCCGCCATTGCTTTAGAGGCGGTTAAGAAGCTGGCGTCGTAGTGCGACAGGCCATAATCTATGACGTATCTATCCCTCCTCGCCTCAGGAAGTTCGGGGAGACGGGATCTAAGATCCGCTACCCACTGTCGACTGAACGTCATCGGTGGAAGGTCGGGCTCAGGAAAGTATCGGTAATCGTGAGCGTACTCCTTGCTCCGCTGCGATACCGTTACTCCACGATCCTCAATCCAACCCCTGGTCTCCTGAACGAGTCTATCTCCTGCTTCAATCGTCTCCCTCTGCCTCTTCTCCTCATATTTCAGGGCACTGAAAACCGACTTGAAGCTGTTCATGTTCTTTACTTCAACCTTAACCGAATCGGTACTGCCCGCCACACGTATGCTGATATTGGCATCACACCTGAAGCTCCCCTCCTCCATATTTCCACTGGAAACACCGAGGAACTGCAGGATAGTACGCAGCTTCATCAGGTACTGGCGTGCCTCTTCAGGCGAGCGTAGATCTGGCTCACTGACAATCTCCATCAGTGGGGTCCCCGCACGATTGACGTCCACCAGACTGTATGATTCTCCCTCGGCGGTATTTCGATGGATTAGCTTTGCCGTATCCTCCTCCAGGTGAACCCGAGTGATACTGATTTTCCTTTTGCGTTTATTTCCCTCCCCACCCTTTTCCTTATCTTCAACCTCGATATCTATCCAGCCATTGATACCAAAAGGAGCATCGTACTGGGAAATTTGATAACCCTTCATCAAGTCGGGGTAGGGGTAATTCTTTCTGTCGAACTTAGCATAGTCCGGGATGGTACAGTTTAAAGCCAGGGCTGTCATCACCGCATACTCCAGCGCCTGCTGGTTGATAACTGGGAGTACGCCAGGCATCCCCAGGCAAACCGGGCAGACACGCGCGTTGGGCGCTGCGTTTATATAGTCTGCGCCACAGCGGCAGAACATCTTGCTTTTTGTCAACAGCTGCGAATGCACCTCCAGCCCGATTATTGTTTCGCAATCCATCCCTCGGCTAGTATAGCAAGCTTCAACACCTGTGGCAAGGATTCATACTCGCTCAGATCACTCGTCTAGTACTACAATCTACACACTCATATAAGGCGTCACAACCAGACTTAGCGGATGATCCAGTTAAAAAGAGGTGCAGGATACTTCCTGTCGGGGGTATGGGGGTGTCCCCCAGCTTTAAAAAGTCCCCCAAGATTGGGGGCTATAGGGGGTTGATTCAGACTGTTT
>JAVLBD010000024.1:0-14491 GCA_031581405.1 Dehalococcoidia bacterium | reverse complement strand
GGCAGGAAGTATCCTGCACCTCTTTTTCAGCAGTCTCTTGAACAGAATATTACATCGATTCAATAAAGGCAATTTTCGATACTGGCCTCGAATAGAAGATGTCTTTGTCCTCTGCCTTCAAGCTCTATGCTTGTATCTCCACCTCAGTATTTTACAGGCAGCAAGACGAGCTGTTGACGGCGTATGTCTTCCTTGGGATAATGCAGGCGAAGGAGACATATGAACTGGAATACGACGGTAACAGAACTGTTGGGCAGTAAATATCCCATCATACAGGGGGCCTTTGGCGGCTTCGGCACATCAGCCATAGCCGCACCCGTTTCCGAAGCGGGCGGGTTTGGCATCATCACCGCCAGCTCCTGGCGCACTCCGGAGAGGTTGAGAGAAGATATAAAGAAGGCGCGTTCCATGACTGATAAGCCCTTCGGGGTCAACCTCTCCGTGGGCCTTTGCCCCCGCATCGACGAAATGCGGGAGGTGGCAATCGAGGAGATGGTGCCAGTGATCTTCACATCTGCGTACCGCGCTGATAATCACGGCAAGCGTATACAGGAGGCTGGACTGAAATGGGTGCATAAGGTAGCTACAGTTCAGCACGCCCTTGCTGCCGAGCGTCAGGGGGCCGATGCAGTGGTTATCGTTGGACTTGAAGGAACAGCCTTCAAAAGCATCTTCCAGCTTCCGACCTTGATCAGTATCACTACCGCTGTGAAGCAGCTTAAGGTGCCACTTATTGCGGCTGGAGGCATTGGCGATGCCCGCGGCTTTCTCGCTGCCCTTTCAATGGGGGCGGAGGGCATCTACATGGGCACCCGCTTCCTCGCTACCGAGGAGTGCCCCGTATCAAGACGCTACAAGCAAGAGCTGGTGGAGGCTCAACCCTGGGACAAAGAATACCGCGAACGCGCTCTGGTCCCACCTACGCCTGAAGACTATGAGAAGATAATAGGAGAAAGGGGCAACATGCCCATGGACCAGTGGCTTCAACACCTGGAACAGGTAATGTTCAGGCAGTCCGAGATAGGTGAAATAGACTGGGAGAGTGACTTTGACCTCGATGTGATTCTGAAGATAGCGGGTGGCTCGCTGGCGGTGGGGGTCATCGACAGGGTAGTGAGCGTTAAGGAGCTAATCGATTGCATCATCCATGATGCCGAACAGATGCTCCGGCAGAAGGGAAACCTGGGCAAGTTGATGGTGTAGGTATTTGGTGATACGGCCAAGCTAAGGGAGACTACTCAAATAGTCTCAATCAACCCCCTATATCCCCCAATCTTGGGGGACTTTTTAGAGCTGGGGGACACCCCCAGACCCCCGGCAGGAAGTATCCTGCACCCCTTTTTCAGCGGACTCTAAGGAATCAGTGTCCCCAACTGAACAGTCTCACTACGTGTTATTCTCCAAATCTGCGGATTACAGACATTCCTTCACCCTCTGTGCGAGAGAACGAGTCATGCCAACCACCGCCACAATATCGTCTATATCGGCCTCCCTTATCGCTTTCACCGAGCCAAATTCCTTTAGCAGTGCTCTCTTTCGCTTGGGACCAATACCATGCACGTTATCCAAAGCTGATGCCATCGCTTCGCTTCGCCGCACCCTGCGGTGATAGCCTAGCGCAAAGCGGTGCGCTTCATCCCTGATTCGCTGCACCAGATGTAAAGCCGCCGATGTACGGGGAAGGATTATAGGCTCTTTAATACCATGGCGGTATAACTCCTCATTCTCTTTAGCAATGCTGGCAACGGGGATAAAGTCCACCCCTATCTCCCTCATCGTATCGATGGCAGTATTCAGATGTCCCCTGCCGCCATCGATAAGTACCAGGTCGGGGATTATGGCCCAAGATGATGTATCGTCGCCTTTAAACCCCTCGGTCTTCTTGAAGCGCCGCTTCAATACCTCCCGAATCATGGCGTAGTCATCGGCTCCTTCCACAATCTTTATACGGAAGCGGCGATAGTGCGCTCTCATTGGTTGTCCCTCCTGGAAAACTACCATGCCGCCTACCGCCGATGCCCCGCGAATATCAGAAATATCATAGCACTCCACCCGCCTTGGAACCCATGGTAGATCAATAGCTTCTTTCAACTCTTCCAAGGCAGCAGCATTATTCCCGTAATCGGCAAGTTGCTTTGCCTTGAGCTGCTCCATACCATGGCGAGCGTTCTCCGCTACCATTTCTACCAGCTTCTTTTTTCCCCCTCGTTGAGGAACTTGAAGGCTGACCCCTTTTCTATCCCTTCCCCGTTTGCTCTCAAGCCACTGCTTGAGCACAAAAAGGTCATCGGGGGGGTACTGCAGCAGGATGACTGGCGGAACATAGGTCGCTGAATGGTAGAACTGGTTGAGGAAGCCAGTCATGATCCGTCCCCGCTCCTCATCCTGTGTCCCCTGCACGATGAAGTGGTCCCGCTCGATAAGGCGGCCGCCACGAATGAAGAATACCTCTACATACGCCTGATCCCTATTCTGCGCAAGCGCAATGACATCCTGATCACCCCTCTCAGCTGAAAATATTTTCTGCCGTTCGGTGACCATTTCAATAGCATTAATCTGATCGCGCAGAACCGCAGCCCGCTCGAACTCCAGCCGCTCCGATGCCTCTACCATCTTCTGCTTTAGCCCCTTCACTACACCCTCATGTTTCCCCTCCAGAAACATGATTACCTGATTGATAATCTCATGGTATTCATCGCTCGAGATAGCCCCGATACAGGGGCCAGCACAGCGGTGCAGGTCATACTCCAAACATGATCTGCGATCGGTCCCGGTTATAACCTTTCTACAGGAGCGAAAGGGGAAAAGCTTCCTCAATAAGTAAACGGTCTTTCTAATCGATCCGGGATTGGCGAAGGGTCCGAAGTAGCGGCTGCCGTCTTTTTCCACACGCCTGGTGACATAGACCCTGGCCCAGTCTTCATGTATGTTAATTTTCAGATAGGGGTAAGTCTTATCGTCTTTAAGGCGTACATTGTAGTGGGGGTGGTGCTTTTTTATCAGGCTGCACTCGAGGATGAGCGCCTCCTGCTCCGAATCAGTAACGAAAAACTCAAAATCGCCCGCCTGAGCCACCATCCTCTGTATCTTAAGAGAGAGCGTTACCGGAGCTCCAAAATAGCTTCTTACCCGATTATGGAGATTGGCAGCCTTTCCCACATAAAGCACATTGCCCGAGACATCTTTAAATAGGTAGACACCCGGCTTTGAGGGCAATGCCTTTAGCTGCCCCTCGAAGCGCCTCGCTTCCATGGCACACTATTCCAGCACAAAAACAAGGACTACGAGGATAACAAGCAAAGCCCCGGTGATCATAGCGATCTTCTTTAAATCTGCTATAACATATTGATAGCGTGGGGCTACTTGTCGTGCCGCAGGAGCGGGTTGAGCTAGTGGAGAGGCACTGTAAGGCTGCGTGGTAGACACAGTCGAGGATGAAACAGGGGACTTATAAGTGGTCTCAGTTGATTGAGTTGATTGGACAGCAGGAGCACCAGAAGGCATGGCGTCCTTCGGTGATGCTTGTGATTTCTTCTTTCGTTTTCCTTGCTTACTGATTTCTGCTTGCCGTGAAGCAATACGATGTGATTTCTTTGGCATTTTTCACTCCACTCTGATAATCCTACCATCTTCTACCTGACATACAACCATTGTATTCATACGTTTGAACGCCCATTCAATACTGATCTCACAATCCAACGGGTATTTTTTCTCCTGCCCCATTAATCCAATAACCATAACCGGCCCATCCCTAACACCAATCATCTTCCCAGTAACAACTTCTCTTGTCAACTTAACTCCCTCTTCAACAGCAATTCAACTGCAGTATTATAAAGCGTACTACTTTCACTTTTCGCGTGAATTCCTCATTGATATCATACGTTTAATAATCGCTTTTCGCCTTTCAATCTTGAGCTCTGGGATGTGCCTTTTCATAGGCCTGTCGTACATGCTCACTGGTAAGGTGCGTATATACCTGTGTTGAGGAAATATTGGCATGCCCTAATAGCTCCTGAACAGCCCTCAGGTCGGCTCCACCACTTAATACATGCGTAGCAAAGCTATGCCGTAAGGTGTGGGGAGTAACCGGTTTCTTTATTCCCGCTGCCTTGGCATGGGTCTTCAGGATAAGCCAAAAGCCCTGTCTGGTTAGCCGCTCACCCCTACGATTCAAGAACAAAGCCTGCTCATCCTTATCACGCAGCAATTGAGTGCGAGCCTCTACTATGTATTCCTTAACGAACCTGATAGCCTCCTGATGGACAGGGATAATACGCTCCTTGGATCCCTTGCCCAGGCAGCGCACGAAGCCCGCCTCCAGGTTTACATCACCCATGCTCAGGGAAATAAGCTCTGATACTCTCATGCCAGTAGCATAGAGCAGCTCTATCATGGCTACATCCCGTTTCGCCTCAGGTGTGGACAGCTTGGCAGGCGCTGCTAGTAGTAATTCCACTTCGGCAGCAGAGAGGGGCTTAGGCAATGCTTTACCCACCTTTGGTGAGCTAAGGTTCTCCGTAGGGTCGCTTTTGATAATGCCCTCGGCAACCAGGAAATCGAAGAAGGACTTTACTGCAGCAACCTTGCGAGCTACAGTCGCAGGGGCATAGTTCCGCTCCTTCAGATCGAGTATGTAACTGATGAGAAGATTACGATCAACACTTGACCAATCAGGTGTATAGCCTTTCCCAACTGCCGTTTCTTCTACGAAATCTGCTAGCTGATTGAGGTCGTTTCTATAGGCATTGATAGTGTTCTCTGAGAATCCTTTCTCAATTAACAGATGATTTAGAAAGCTCCGAATTTCCTCCCCCATCCCTATCTCCTTTGCCAGCCTAAAGTTTACCTATTCTAACATAATCATGTAAAAAGTGCACTAAAATGCGGCCTTTTCCTGCTTCCTTGACCTGAGTAATATAACTACCGTAGAATGCCATAGGATGTCTATTAAAATAGGTATCGATCCCACCTTCTTCAGCATAGGTTCCTTCGATATAGGCTGGCACGGGGTTATGGTGGTCCTCGCTGTCATCGCAGCGATCGGGACATCCCTTTGGTTGGCCAAAGGTTCGAAGGTTGAGAAGGATATCATCTATAGTGCTGCGCCGTGGGCCATTGTTGGCGGTATTATCGGGGCCAGGCTATTTCACGTTATAGACTATTTCGGAAGCACCTATATACATGACCCCGCGCTGATATTTACACAGTTTTTTAACGGTTTATCCATTCTCGGGGCTATCTTGGGAGGGACACTGGCGGTTTTTTTATTTGCCAGGATAAAACATCTGCAGATTGGACATCTCGCTGACGTCATCGCCCCGGCGTTGCCCCTTGCTCAAGCCGTGGGGAGGATCGGTTGCACTATAAACGGCGATGCCTATGGAACACCAACCTCTTGGCCGTGGGCCTTTATCTATACACATCCCGATGCTTCCTCTACCACCATTTTATGGGAGGCCAGACACCCATCTCCGGTCTATGAAATTATCTGGGACCTCATGCTTTTCGCCGTGCTCTTATTGTTGAGAGGACGGCTGAAACCAGACGGCTCGCTATTTATCCTTTACCTTGCTATTTATTCCTTCGGGCGTTTCTTTATCGAGTTCACCCGCGCAGTGACGTCGAATCAGATAAATGTGGCAGGCTTGCTGCATACGCCCCATTTCATCACGCTTATCGTCTTTACAGTTTGCGTTACCCTTCTTATTTACCGGATGAAGAAGGCGAGGGTATTAAGAAGCGGGGGCGAAATCGAGGATCTTTAACTGAAGCGTCTCTCCGCCACCCCACAGATCAACTTCAAGGTTGAAGACAATATCCATCCTAGGGCCTACCTCGGCAGTAAGATGGCCCATCTTAAAGCCAATGCCGTTCCATGCCGTACCATTATCTATTAGGCTTAGCTTCAAATGTTCCCCCCTGCTACCCACGCGACGATACTCCCCCACCTTGACGTCCCGAGCGATGAATACGGGGTAAGGATTGCCATTACCAAAGGGAGCAAGCTGCTGTATCATTTTATAAGTATTCCCGCGGAGTGATGAAACAGGGACGTCAGCATCAATGGAAATTAAATGGCGTATTTCGAAAGAGGATATCTGTCTCGACGCAATCTCAACCAATCGTGCCTTAAATAGATCAAGATTCTCGGTAGCTATGGTAAACCCTGCTGCCATGGGATGCCCACCAAATCGAGAGAGTAGATCGCTGCAATCGCTCATTGCTGCAACAAGGTCAAAATTTGGAATGCTTCTAGCGCTCCCCCTGCTCCAATCCCTTCCCCGCTCATATACGATCACTGGGCGGAAAAACTCATCTACCAACCTGCCGGCAACTATACCAACTACCCCACTATGAAAATCTTCTCCCCCAACCATAAGAAGAGGGGAATCGGTATCAGTGGCATTTATTTGCTCTCTTGCCCTAAGCAACATTTCTTCAGTTAAGCTTTTCCGGTCCGTGTTTTTCCTCTCTAATAGACCGGCAAGCCTTCTGGCTTCATCTGAGGAGCTGGTTGTCAATAGATGATAGCCTATGCCAGCATGGTCTAGCCGCCCTGCTGCATTTATTCGAGGTGCCAAAACCCATGAGATGGTCTCCGAGTCAACGCTCGAAATAGGTACCCCGGCGCATCTGGCTATCTCCTCTAATCCAGGTCTTTTTGTATTATGAAGTACCTCAAGCCCCTTTTTCACGAGATATCGATTCTCCCCGAGCAAAGAAACCATATCGGCAACGGTTCCCAAAGCCACCAGGTCCAAATACGCATCAATATCACCTTCTTTGCCGATAGATTGATAAAGTGCCTGTAATAGTTTGTAGGCCACACCGACACCAGCAAGCTCAGGGAAGGGATAACGGGAGTCAGCCCTCTTTGAATCGACCACCGCAATGGCTGATGGTATTTGCGCAGGGACTGTGTGATGATCGGTGATCACGACGTCAAGCCCCAGTTGTTTTGCCACCTCCACCTCCTCGATTGCAGTGATACCGCAATCTACCGTGACCACTAAATTAATACCTTGTTTCGCTAAGCGTTCCAATGCAGCATTGTTTATGCCATAGCCCTCATCCGCACGGTGAGGAATATAGGGAATTACATATCCTCCCAGGGCTGAGAGACCCTCGACAAGGAGAGCAGTGGCAGTAATACCATCTGCATCGAAGTCTCCATATATGGCAATAGCCTCCCCGGATAGCAATGCTCGGTATACTCTTGCCACCGCTTTTTCCATATCCGGTAGCTGGAAGGGATCATGAAGGAGTCGCTCATCTGCGGTCAGAAAGGGTTCAATTTGTGTCGGGCTGGTGATACCCCGATTATATAAAAGTTGAACTACTAATGGTGTAAGGTCTTCCATACAAACGCTGGAAAGCTCCGCTTCTGGTAAGCTAGGTAGTATTTCCCAACTGCTAAGGCTCATGCGTTCTCCACATACCTGCGGAATATCAGAGTAGAGTTGTGTCCTCCGAAGCCGAATACATTGGATAAAGTAGTATTAACCTCCATCTGACGAGCTACATTTGCCACATAATCGAGGTCACAATCTGGATCAGGGTTATCAAGATTTATCGTTGGAGGTATCACCCCATTCTGGATAGCAAGTACGCATATCGCCGCCTCAATAGCTCCAGCCGCACCCAGCAGATGCCCTATCATAGATTTTGTAGAACTAATGGGAACCCGGTAGGCTTCACTTCCAAAGACGCCCTTTATGGCTATGGTTTCACTTCTGTCATTTATGAGAGTTGATGTGCCATGAGCATTAACGTAATCTATCTCTCCAGGCTCCAATCCTGCCTCCTTGAGGGCGATTCTCATCGCTCTTACACCACCCTCACCCCCCTCTGCTGGTTGTGTAACGTGGTAAGCATCATCGGTAGCACCGTATCCCGTAACTTCCGCCAAGATCGGGGCGCCCCTCTTCAGTGCAAAGGGAAGGCTTTCCATAATGAGTATCGCTGCCCCCTCCCCCATAACGAAGCCATCCCGCTCCGCATCAAAAGGTCGAGATGCCTTCAGCGGCTCTTGGTTTTTTGTAGAAAGGGCTCGTGCTGCATTAAAGCCAGCAATGCCCAACGGTGTGATTGTCGCCTCAGCCCCCCCCGCAATCATCGCCTGGGCAGCACCGCGCCTGATAATATCGAAAGCCTGACCAATTGCATCGGAGCTGCTGGCACAGGAAGACGTAACACAGAAATTGGGGCCCTTCGCGCCTAAGAAAATTGCCACTTGACCCGCAGCCATATCGGCAAGCATCATAGGTATGAGAAACGGATTTACTCTATCAGGTCCCCGCTCTATAAGCACCCGGTGCTGGTTCTCTAATGTGCTCAGCCCACCTACCCCAACCCCGATGACCACACCGATCTCCACAGCATTAGCGGTACCAATGGCTAAGTTAGCATGTTCTACAGCTTGCATACTGGCTGCTACGGCAAATTGAACAAAGCGATCCAAGCGCCTATGCTCCTTGCGTTCCAAATATTGACCAGGGTCAAAATTTTTTACCTCAGCAGCGATCTTGGTCTCGAAGGATTCGGGGTCGAACTGGGTTATATAGCCAACGCCAGATTTGCCTGAAATCAATGCCTGCCACGTTGTAGGCACATCGAGCCCAACAGGGCTTACCATTCCGATTCCAGTGACCACAACTCTATTAGACAAGGGAAAAGTACCTCCTTTATCCTGTAATTTAAACAGTATATCATGTACCGAGCGCAAGTCGCCACATTTTCTTGACCGCTATAGGGCTCAAACCCTATAATGGCATGCGTAGACCTTGAGCCAAAGGAAGATAGAAGGGGTGCGTTTGCTTTCACCTTATGGAGTGCAGAACGATTGCTCAGCCCTGAGTGGCTCGTGGTGGATCTTATTCCGGGGACATGAGCAATGAGCACCCGGCTTGTTGATTGATGAGTATATGGGAAATCTTAACAATTGTGTTGCTCTGGAGACAGTGGGCTGTAAGTTAAATCAGGCAGAGAGTGAATCTTTAATAAATCGGTTCGCCGAGCGGGGATACAGGATCATCCCACACTCGAACGCTGCCTCCGTCTACATCCTGAACACGTGCACCGTAACCCACATTGCCGACCGCAAGTGCCGCCATCTGTTGAGACTTGCACGGCGTCTAAATTCCCATGCCCTTATCATCGCCATCGGATGCTATGCGGAGAGAGCCGCCGATGATCTCCACCGGGTGGCCGGTGTTGACATGGTCTTTGGCAATGAAGAGAAGCTGCAACTGCCCGATATTCTCATGAAACAGGGGAGGCTCGGCGTTGGCAGCGCACTATCACCCCAGATGCATCGCACCCGTAGTCTGGTTAAAGTTCAGGAGGGCTGTAACCAATTTTGCTCCTATTGTGTCGTGCCGATGGTCCGTGGCCGGGAGCGCAGCCTGCCCGCCGATGAGGTAGTGTTAGAAATCAGGGCCAGAGTTGAAAGAGGCTACCGGGAGGTGGTGCTAACAGGAACCCAAATCGGCTCATACAGGAATGGTATCGAATTCCTCATCCAGCGCATCCTGGATGAGACAAAGGTTAAGCGACTGCGCCTATCCTCACTACAGCCTCCTGATATCACCAAGGAACTGCTTTCCCTATGGCACAAATATCCTAAAATGCTCTGTCGCCATATACACCTCCCCCTCCAGAGCGGCAGTGACGTAGTGCTTCAGCGTATGGGGCGACAATATTCGACTGATATTTATGAGCAGGCGGTGGCTAGGGTTCGAGAAGCTATCCCCGATGTAGCGATCACTACCGACCTAATAGTTGGCTTCCCCGGCGAAACCGACGAGGACTTCGCTGAGAGCTACCAATTCTGCCAGCGTATGGCCTTCGCTAATATTCACGTCTTCCCCTATTCTAAAAGGTCAGGTACTCACGCTGCGCAGATGCCGGAGCGAGTTGATGAACAGGTTAAGAAGCAACGAAGCAGACAGATGCTTCTACTAGCAAAGCAGAGTGCTTATAATTTTAGGGAGCAGTTTATGGGGCGTACCATGCTGGTGCTATGGGAGCGTGAGTCTAATGATAGTACCTGGGAAGGGCTCACCGATAACTATATTAGGGTTGTTGCCAGGAGCAATGAACCGCTACAGAATAGATTGATCCCGGCGTTACTGGGAAGCGAGCACAATAGTTCTCTGAGGGCTAGTATCTCTCAATAGCAATCACTTGCACGTAAACTGAGCTATACTATTATCGTAATCGAGTAGAATGCTACAAAAGGTTTCTCTTGGCATCAAGGATATCGATAAGTACCGCTTGCTGCTCGGTGGTGACTTAATTGACGAAGTTGAGGCTATCGCCCACGACCTGAAAGGTCTCAGACTTTGTCACATTAACTCCACGCCGTTTGGTGGCGGAGTTGCTGAGCTTCTTTTCTCCTACATCCCGCTGGTCCGTAGCCTGGGAATACATGCTGATTGGCAGGTAATACGTGGCGACCAGCGGTTCTTCACAATCACTAAATCCCTGCATAATGCCCTGCAGGGGGCCGAATATAACTTGTTGGAGCAGCAGACAAAAAATATCTACCTCGGTAATAACCAGAAAAATGCACAGGAGTTGGACCACAACTACGATATTTTCATAATCAACGATCCTCAGCCCGCTGCACTGCGTCATTTCTGTCAGGGGGGGAATGCAAGGTGGATATGGCGTTGCCATATCGACAGTTCGGACCCTGATGAAGAGACATGGCAATTCCTGCGTCCCTACATCGAAGAACATGATGCCGCTATCTTTACCATGGACAAGTTTGTACCCCCAGACCTCAAGTGTTCCCGGATTGCCTCCATTCCACCTGCTATTGACGCGCTCAGCACGAAGAATATGCACCTTCCCAAGGCAGAGGTTTGCCGTACCATGATCGATAACTACGGTCTAGACCGCAACAGACCGCTCGTCATCCAGGTTTCGCGCTTTGACCGCTGGAAAGATCCCTTTGGTGTAATCGAAGTCTATAAACTGGCTAGGGAAAAGGTATCCGGGATTCAAATGGCGCTCATCGGCTCGTTGGCCGGTGATGACCCGGAGGGCTGGGACCTCTATGCTGCTATCCACGAGGAGGCCGATAAATACGAAGATGTCCACATATTTAGCAATCTTCAGGGCGTTGGCAATATGGAGGTGAACGCCTTCCAGAGGGCTAGCGATGTTGTTATTCAGAAGTCTATCAGGGAGGGCTTTGGCTTAGTGGTAGCAGAGGCCCTGTGGAAAGAAACCCCGGTGGTGGCAGGCAACGTGGGCGGCATCCCCCTGCAGATGGTTGGCTCCCTCAGTAATTATCTGGTGGATACCATAGAGGAGTGTGCTGAGAAGGTAGTCTACCTGTTGGAGCATAAAGAAGTGGCTGAAGAACTGGGAAAGGAGGGGATGGCACATATCAAGAATAATTTCCTCATGCCCAGGCTGATAAGGGATGAACTCTCACTGATAAGGGACCTTGTACGGGCGTAGCCCTGTTGACACGTCTCACAGAAACACGTTATCTTAAATAGACCGCTTAAAAAAAGGTGCTCCGATATGATCGGGGTAGGGGGTCAGGGGTGTCCACCCAGCATTAAAAGTCCCCAATATTGGGAGATTAAGGGCTTGATTGAGACTATTTCAGCATTCTCTAAAATAGTGAATGCCCACAAAGAGGAAAGGAGTGTTTGATGGTCGGGATCACATCTTATGGTGCCTATATACCCCGGTACCGCATTAACCGAATGACCATATATGGGTCTATCGGTTTTGTCAACCAAGCGACAATAATGCCAGGTGAAAAGGCGGTAGGTAATTATGATGAGGACAGCCTCACCATGGCCGTAAATGCGGGAGTTGATTGTCTGCTAGGCGTAGACCGGAACAAGATCGATTGTCTATATTTTGCGACTACTACGGCTCCTTATAGGGAGCGGAGCAATGCTGGAATAATTGCAACTGCCTTGGATCTAAAACCGCAGATTCGAATTGCGGATTTCGCCGATTCTCTCAAATCTGGAATCGTTGCCCTTGTCGCTGGCTGCGATTCTATCGCTGCGGGTTCAGAATCCAGCGTACTTGTATGTGCCTCCGATTGCCGCCTTGGTCCTGCCGGCAGCTTCCAGGAGGAAATGTACGGCGACGGTGCTGCCTCTATCCTTCTGGGCGATAAAAACGTAATTGCGAGCCTGGAGGGAAGTTACTCGCTCTCTTATGATTTTGTGGATCACTGGAGGCATGAGGGGGAGAGGTTTAACCGAATCTGGGAAGACCGATGGGTTCGTGACGAGGGATACGGTAAATTCATCACAGAAGCTATCGGCGGGCTAATAAGCAAGTATAAAATCAATCCTAAAGACATTGCCAAGGTCTGTTATCCCTGTATGTACACCCGTTCTCACGCTACTATCGGTAAGAAGTTGGGCTTTGAGCCTGATCAGCTCCAGGATCACATGTTCACTACGGTAGGCCTGACCGGCACAGCGAACCCTTTAATGCTACTTGTAGCAGCGCTTGAGGATGCAAAGCCCGGGGACAAAATAATCGTTGCCAGCTATGGAAATGGAAGCGATGCGATGCTCTTCGAGGTAACACCGGCTATTAAAAAGATCAAGAGAAGAAAAGGTGTAAAGAACAGCTTGGCCAATAAAAAGGACCTGACCAGCTACGAAAAGTATGTGACCTTCAAACAGGTTCTTGCTATAGATGTTGCCGGGCGAGGCGAAGAGGCGGTTCCGTCATCGTCATCAATATTATGGCGGGACAGGAAAAAGGCTATAGCCCTTGTCGGAACACGGTGCAAGCGCTGCGGTACTCCCCAACTCCCCCCTCAGCGCATATGTGTAAAACCTGATTGCGGTGCCGTTGATGAGATGGAGGAGTACCGCTTCTCCGATAAAAAAGGGCATATATTCACCTATACCGGAGATAATCTGGTCTTTACGCCAGACCCGCCCGAGCTGTACGGAGTGATCGATTTCGAAGGTGGTGGACGTTCTCAATTTAACCTGACAGACTGTGATCTGGATGAAATCGAAGTAGCAATGCTAACTGAATGTACTTTCCGTCGGAAATACTATGATCGAGGCGTTACCGGTTATACGTGGAAAGCAGTACCTGTAAGGGTTTAGAAGGAGGAACTTGAACATGGCCGAAGGTATTAAAGATAAAGTTGCTATCATCGGGATGGGTTGTACCCGTTTTGGTGAAAGATGGGATATGAGCGGTGATGACCTCATGGTTGACGCCTACAAGGAGTGCATTGAGGATGCCGGAGTTGACAAGAAAGAAATAGACGCCGCCTGGTGGGCTGCTCTCTATTCTATGCAGGGATTTACCGGTATACAGCTATCTCAAACGTTAAAACTGCCATATCTACCAGTAACTCATGTGGAGAACGCCTGCGCCAGTGGCACAGAAGCGATACGCGGGGCAGCCTATGCCCTTTCCTCAGGTGCTTGTGACATGGCGCTCGCCATCGGCGTCGAGAAGCTAAAGGACGTTGGCTACGGTGGCCTTCCTGACCTGAAAACTCCAGCAGAATTCCTCACCATGCCCAACATGTCCGGCCCCGGTGTGTATGCCATGATGGCTACCAGATATTTTTCCCGTTACGGCTTGTCACCAGATGATGGTAAACGAATGATCGCCCGAGTCTCGTGGAAAAGCCACCAGAACGGCAAGAATAATCCCAAGGCCCACCTGCGTAAAGACATATCGCTCGATGATATAGTAAACGCTCCGATAATCGCATGGCCACTTGGCCTCTTCGATTGTTGCGGAGTCAGCGATGGCTCAGCAGCAGCCATATTGGTGCGCGCCGAGGATGCAAAAAAGTACCGCCCTGACCCTATCTACATTAAGTCGGTTCAGATTGCTGCTGCCTCCGGCGCGGACATGTGGTACCAGGATTATGATTACACCCATGCGGAGACGGGTTACCAGTGCGGTATTAGGGCTTACAAAGAGGCTGGAATAAAAAATCCTCGCGAGGAAATTAGCATGGCCGAGGTTCACGACTGTTTCTCCATTACTGAAGCGGTAACCATGGAGGATCTACAATTCAGTCCCCGTGGCAAGGTACGAGAGGATATCGAATCCGGTTTCTTCGACCTCGATGGTAGTCTTCCGGTTCAGCCAGATGGTGGGCTCAAGTGCTTCGGACATCCCATTGCCGCCTCGGGAATACGGATGATATATGAAATGTACAAGCAGCTTCAGGGGAAGTCCGGTGACCGTCAAATAAAGAACCCTACACTGGGGCTCACCCACAATATGGGCGGCTACCCCCCATGGAGTGTAGTCGGCGTTACCATCGTTGGCCTCTAGTAAGGTATATAGAGGGCTTACTGCGATACCAGGGAGCCCTCTATTTCTTTGAGAGAATATAAGGGTAAAATCTTCATAATGTATAGGTTAGTCAATAAAACTAAGCTCTCGTTGCTGCAGGGTGACATTACCAGACAAAGTACCGATGCCATTGTCAACGCGGCCAATTCCGGGATGATGG
>JAVLBD010000246.1:0-505 GCA_031581405.1 Dehalococcoidia bacterium | reverse complement strand
CTATACGGTATAGCACTGTTCATAATCTTCGGCATTGCGTTGACGCTTCGGATATCACTGCCTTATGAAACCATATTCACAGAGGACGGAGTCAGATTCATAGGAAACGACCCCTGGTTTTACATGCGACTGGTGGATAACCTGGCGCAAACTTTTCCCCACCGCATCCTCTTTGACCCTTACGCCATTTTCCCCGGTGGATCGAATATTGGCATCCCCCCCTTCTTCATAATGCTCCTTGGATCCACCATATGGGTCATTGGCCTGGGCTCTCCCAGTGAGTATATTGTCGAAACTGTGGGTGCCTATTTTCCCGCCATCTTGGGGGCAATGGTTACTATACCGGTATACTTCATCGGGAAAGAGCTCTTCAACCGGAACGTCGGGTTGCTCTCTGCCGCCCTGATTGCTATTCTCCCGGGACAGTTCCTCTTGCGTTCCCTATTGGGATTCACTGACCACCATATCGCCGAGGTACTCTTCAGCACAACAGCAGCCCTGTTCC
>JAVLBD010000245.1:0-515 GCA_031581405.1 Dehalococcoidia bacterium | reverse complement strand
ATAAGCAAACTTACCACCTGGTGAACATTTGAGAGACTTCAGGAAGTGATTGATTTCCCTGCCAGTCACACCGATACCAACTACTTCTCTGGCTCTGCAGAAATAACCTCTGTAATACTTGGTGGTAAGCGGACTTATACCGTCTCGGCGTGATTCTATGAATTCTTCTACGAGTGTTTTGTGTGTGGTGGCTTGCTTACGAAACCGCTGCTCTACCCCTGAGCTACGCTGGCATAGAAGTTGAATTTTAATTATTACCCGAGCTTGTGTCTACTTTTAGTTCTAAAACAGCACTATTTTTTACTAGGGCCGTTTTACGGACTAACTCCATTTCATCCCCCACCCCACTCCAATTATATGGCTGTAAACGTCCATTGTAAAGGTTGACGTGTTTCTCTGATATTGGCTAAAGGGTGGTAATATCAAATGGACTTTTTATACTATTTAGGATTATAATAGCAACGATCGAATGAGGAAAAAGATAGTCCTCATAAGCCTGATTGTCGGTTTTTGCT
>JAVLBD010000244.1:0-531 GCA_031581405.1 Dehalococcoidia bacterium | reverse complement strand
ATGACCACTATCCCGTCAGCTTTGAGCCCGGCGGTGATTTTGGTGATGGCTAAAAGGGTGGTGTCAAGCACCACCACCACATCGGGCTCCTGGATACCAGCCCTATTCCTGATAGGCTGCTGGCTATCCACCCTGACGAAAGACAAGACCGGGGCGCCCCGCCTCTCCGGGCCAAAGCTGGGGAAGGCCTGGGCATACTTGCCCTCGTCTATGGCCGCCCGGGCCAGTAGCTCGGCAGAGGTAACGGCTCCCTGGCCGCCACGGCCGTGCCACCTTATCTCAACTAGCCGGTTTATATCAACCATTTTTATCCCTATAGGCGATAAAAAGCGCCCCTGGAGCGACTTGAACGCTCGCACCCAGCTCCGGAGGCTGGTGCTCTATCCACCTGAGCTACAGGGGCTACTTTATCCGATTATTAATATCCTATTTTATCTGATTTGTGTCCCGTTTGGCAAATTTTATAGTCCCAGTTGTTTGGCGACTATCTCTTGGTGGAAGGTGGCGTCGCCGAAGGTTAGCTCGGCGGCT
>JAVLBD010000243.1:0-550 GCA_031581405.1 Dehalococcoidia bacterium | reverse complement strand
GGTATGGTAAGGATGTGGGATAAATCGACCATCGTCGGTACAGGGGCTATCATTAGCATTGGAGACCTTTTCTTCGGGCCAAAGACCAACTCCGATCCGGATTCTTTCGTTTTCCTTATGTCTTCCGAAGGTGAGCTTCAGATAAATCCCTCCAGTGACTTCTACGGGTCTGTAGCCGGGGATGTCACTGTTGACCTGTTCCCTGGTGTTGAGATGGAATGGACTGACCCAAAAGAGGCCGGTTTCGAATTTCCTTCGATTCAAATACCACGTTACCGCACCTATGAGATTATAAAAGAGTAGTGCTGGACGCTCTTTACCACTGTCATGGCATAGGGCTTGACATACCGCCGGGCTCTCTTTTTACCTGTCATTGCGAGGAGTGTAAACGACGAAGCAATCATGGGGTGGTAATAAGACGCTGAGATTGCCGCGCCCCGACTTGTCGGGGCTCGCAATGACAATAGAAATGGTCTTTATCAACCCCCTAATCCCCCAATCTTGGGGGACTTTTTATAGCTGGGGGACACCCCCAGACCCCCACCAGAAG
>JAVLBD010000242.1:0-550 GCA_031581405.1 Dehalococcoidia bacterium | reverse complement strand
GTATACTTGTCACCGCTAATTGTCGCAAGGGGGGAATTGACCTACCACCGGCATTGGCACCATTTTCTGAGTTGTGCTTTCCGGTATTGAAGGGTCTACCCAATAGTGTGTAGCCCCTTCTTATCCGCCCCTACATCGAAAGCCTATCCTCACCCCTTGACCCCCCACGCCGCCGCAGAACAGCTAATATGAGTCCTGTTCTGTCCGTTCCGCAGCGTGCTCGCCCCCTCTATGAAGGCTTGCGGAGCCTCTGCGTCGGCGTCCCCGCCACGTCGCTCCCGCCGCACCGCCCGCGTGGTCTCTGTGTGGCTGTAGCCCCTTTTCCTGCACCCAAATAAGAGTGCCTTCTTGACAGCTCATCTCCTCGGATGTATGCTTGCACAACATTGATAATGGAGGTGGTGTTATTGCAGAGATTAAGAATCTATTTCTAGTCTAATAATTTTTCAACGAAGGAGGAGAAAATGAAAAAGTTTGTATTGACAATTGCTTTGGTAGCCCTTTTGATTGCTGCTGTGTTTGGTGGTCAGGCTTTGGCTAGCAGCAAATC
>JAVLBD010000241.1:0-561 GCA_031581405.1 Dehalococcoidia bacterium | reverse complement strand
TGTAGAAGATGGTCGTAGGTGCGATCAAGAGGGTCCTGGGCGGCGACTACAACGAGAAGGAACTGCGCAAGCTCCGGCCCCTGGCCCAACGGGTGAACGAGCTGGGCGGCGACGTGGCCGCCCTCTCTGACGCGGAGCTGCGAGCGAAGACCGATGAGTTCCTCTCGCGCCTGAGCGCGGGGGAGACGCTGGAGGATATTCTTGCGGAGGCGTTCGCCGTTGTGCGGGAGGTCTCCGAAAGGCGCATCGGCCTGCGTCACTTTGACGTGCAGGTGCTGGGCGGCATCGTTCTTCACCAGGGCAAGATCGCCGAGATGAAGACCGGTGAGGGCAAGACCCTAGCGGCCACCCTACCCTTCTACCTCAACGCGCTGGAGGGCAAGGGCGTGCACATGGTCACCGTGAACGACTACCTGGCCAAGCGCGATACCCAGTGGATGGGCCCCATCTACCACTCGCTGGGCCTCAGTGTCGGCGTCCTCCAGCACGACGCCGCCTACCTGTTCGACCCCTCCGCCAACCTCGACAACCCCAGCCTGCGCTATCTCGTGCCTGTCCCCC
>JAVLBD010000240.1:0-561 GCA_031581405.1 Dehalococcoidia bacterium | reverse complement strand
CACATTACCTCCGTTATGAAAGCTTACACAGTACAAATCCACCACTCATCATAGCCGGTCCTTCTACATCCGCCAATCGTATAGTGACTGCGAAGTCACCATTGTCAGTGTATCGGGCACTGGTTCGATCGCAATAATACACAATACATCTATGTAGGGAGATTGCTGAAATAGTCTCAATCAACCACCTAATCCCCCAATCTTGGGAAACTTCTAAAGCTGGGGGACACCCCCAGACCCCCGGCAGGAAGCATCCTGTACCTCTTTTTCAGCAGTCTCGTACGATACAATATAGCTGTGCATTGGGAGTTTAAATTTCTAGCGCCTATTTATCTCTCTGCACATTGCTGCCGTTAGTAGACAGTTGGGAATAATGAGTGTAAGGATAGTATAGTATCCGACCTTGACAAGCATGTATTAAGCTGTGATAATTGAGACTAGTAGGGGTTGCTATATTATTACTTGTTGCAAGTATTAGTATATTCATACAGGAAGAGGAGATATGCCGCAGAAGAGGAAAAAGTCTACCGTTGAGTCATCTATTAAATCTATGTCAGAGAG
>JAVLBD010000023.1:0-14527 GCA_031581405.1 Dehalococcoidia bacterium | reverse complement strand
CCGGGGGTCTGGGGGTGTCCCCCAGCTTTAATCAATACCCCAATCTTGGGGGATTATGGGGTTGATTGAGGCTATTTCAGCAGTCTCATATAAAGACATAATTGTCGCGTTAAAAAAAGGCCTTGGTGCGACAGCTCAAGGCCTTTTTTTATAGTATAGAGATGGTCGGATTATTCTTTGGGCTGCTCCTCCTGTGGCGTTTCCTTGCCCGCTACCTCCTCATACTGAGACTGCTCCGTGTTAACTCTCTCACTTACAGGCAAATCACCCCCGATCGCGCCTGCCACTAACTCGGCGATGTCCATCGCCTTTAATGAGTCAGATGCTTCTTTCGCTTTAATGGCATCCTCAAACATCTGGAGGCAGAAGGGGCAAGCAGTAGCAATGACACTGGCCTGAGTAGCAAGCGCCTGATCGGTGCGCATCTCACTGATCCTGGTGCCCACAGTTTCCTCCATCCACATATGCCCGCCGCCGGCGCCACAGCAGAAGCTCCTGCCGCGGTGTCGCTCCATTTCCGTGAACTGTGCTCCGGGGAGAGCCGCTACCACCTGCCTCGGCTCATTATAGACATCGTTGTGACGGCCCAAGTAGCATGCATCGTGATACGTGATCTTTTGAACGATCCCGTTTTTCAGCTTAAGGCGACCCTGCTTGATGAGTTCGGCGATAAACTGCGAGTGGTGGACCACCTCAAACTCGCCGCCGAATTGTGGGTATTCGTTCTTCAAAGTGTTATAGCCATGGGGGCAACTGACGACGATCTTCTTCACGCCGTAGCGTTTAAATGTCTCGATATTTTTCATGGCCTGCATCTGGAAAAGATATTCGTTGCCCATACGGCGCGCGGGCTCGCCGCAGCAGCTCTCCTCCTCACCCAGCACGCCAAACTTTACCCCTGCTGCCTGCAGTATCCGGCCGAAGGAGGCTGATACCTTCATATTCCGGTCTTCAAGAGCAGCAGAACACCCAACGAAGTAGAGGATCTCGACATCCTGATCCTCGGAGAGGAGCTTGGCACCCCCTATATCGCTGAACCAGTCAATGCGGCATGCGGTGGTCCCCTTGCAGGTGTGCCCCCTCTCTTCCATGCAACGCAGCGCTATCTCCGCTGGCTCCGGCATCTCAGCCTGCTCCAGCACCAGGTTGCGGCGCATATCTATGATCTTATCGATGTGCTCTATAAAGACGGGGCAGACCTCCTGACAGGCGCGACAGGTCGTGCAATCCCAGATTATTTCCGCGGTTATCACATCACCGATCATGGAGACGCTTTTTTCTCCAGGATTACCCCCATAGCCGCCAGCCTTGGCCTTTACCAGACCGGGGCCCACATCCAGCCAGTGCTGCTTGAGGTCCTGGATCATCTTTTTCGGTGAGAGGGCCTTACCGCTGAGATAGGCGGGGCACATGTCCTGGCAGCGGCCGCATCGGGTGCAGGCATCCAGGTCGAACAGCTGTTTCCACGTGAAACCGCTGATCTTATCGACACCGAATGTCTCGGCCTCTTCCAGATTGACGGGTGCCAGTGCCCCCTTGGGACGGGAGGACCTGAAGAGGACGTTGACGGGGGCAACAACGATATGGGCCAGCATGGTCCAGGTGACCGCGACATATACGATGGCTCCCAGTGCCAGAATGGTATGGAACCACCAGAGGCTTCTATGGGCCAGCAGCAGCCCTCCTGCAGAAACACCACCGAATATTTTAGCCAAGACCCATCCCCCCGGCGACCATAGTGCCCAGGACGGATCGTAGTTGCCCAGGGCTGGATACAGTTTGGCGAATTCAGCGGGATTTGCAGTGAAATAGGCAATGCGCAGCCCCTCGACGATGAAGCCGGTCAGTACTATGACGAAAAACAGGGCGATCGCGATGGCATTTTCTGGCTTATTATCCAATCGATCGGGCTTCTGAATATATCTGCGATAGGCAGCAATGATGATTCCAATGAGGGCCAAAATGCCTAATAGATCAACAGAAAGGGAGAAGTACAGATAAGCATCTCCCCACAGGCCGTGCAGGTGCGTGCCATCAATCTCCTTACCGACCAAGTAGTGCGTAAATGAATCTATTGCTGTCGCCAGTAAGAAGGCGATCGCTCCCCAGAAGATGAGGAAGTGAATCAATCCGGGATAGGGTTCTCTCAGAAAGCGGCGATGGACAAGGCCATCCATGACTCCGGTGACGGCAAAAGTCCATGACCGCTGCGGGAGGTTATCCAGCCTGTTATCGGGCTGTCCCACTCGCCACAGTCTGTAGCGTTGGTATATCCCGTAGGCGAGGGCTATAACCACAGGGATAATGAAGAAGTAAATGATGAATCCGTAGTCTATATTCCAGTATATCTCCCTTGTTGCCATGATTGCTCTACCCAAATAACCTGAGATAGGGTAATATACCACAAACCGCTTGCCAAGGCAAAGGTGCAAATGAATGCGGGAAGCTAGGGATTAGATGAGACGGAGGTCGAAAAGTGCCGTACCATGAGGCGTCATGGGCTTTATGAAAAAAAGATTAAACTGGTTGGCGAGAAATAAAAAGGGAAATAAGGCTATTCGAGGACGATAGTACCACTCTTGCCGCCACTCTTTTTGATTAAGCGGATGTTCTCGATGGTTATCCCGCGCTCAACCATCTTGCACATATCATAGATAGTTAAAGCGCTCGCTGATACGGCGGTGAGTGCTTCCATTTCCACCCCCGTCTTCCCGGTACATTTTACTGTCGCGGTGATCTCCACACTTTGTTTGGAAAGGGAAAATTCCACCCTGACTTCATCCAGCATTAAGGGGTGACACAGGGGGATAATTAGTGAGGTCTGCTTTGCCGCCATAATTCCGGCAACCTGAGCAGTGGCCAGAACGTCTCCCTTGGGCATCTTTCCATCTTTTATCATAGAGAGGGTTTCGGTCTTCATCACCACTAATCCCTTGGCAACCGCCTCCCGCTCGGTAAGAGCCTTGTGGCTTACATCTACCATCCTTATTGGTTCCATCTAACCACCCACCTGGCACATCGAGTGAACTGTCGGAAGTATACCCTCCAGTAGATAGTGTCGCTCCGGTTTAGCTGCTACCGCTTGCTGTATCAACACCTTGAGTTCCTCTAATGATGCACCAGACCGAAGGGGAGTTTTCAGGTCCACTTCCTTATCACTCAGGAGGCAGGGGCGAAGCTTTCCGTCCACAGTGAGTCGCAAGCGATTGCAGTTGAAGCAAAAGTGCTCGCTGAGCGGGCTGATGAAGCCCACCGTACCTTTTGCTCTAGGAAAGCGATAATATTTAGCTGGTCCATCGCCCTGGCTGGATGGGATAGGATCCAGTATCCCCAGGGAACTTAGACGCTCTTTGACCTCTTTCGTTGGGACAAACTGTAGGCTTTCTCCGCTGGTAAAAGGCATTAGCTCTATAAAGCGGACATGCCACCCATCCTCAATAGTATGTCGGGCGAAATCCAGTACTTCGTCGTCGTTAATACCCCGTATGACTACCATATTGACCTTGACCGGCTCCAGCCCTGCTTCTTCTGCAGCTGCTATGCCATCGATGACCTCACCTAGCCTATCGCGACGGGCATTCCGTTTAAACCGCTCCCGCCTAAGCGTATCAAGGCTAACGTTGACCCGCTTCAACCCAGCCTTCCTGAGGGGGAGGGCATACTCTCTGAGAAGCACGCCATTAGTGGTTAATGCGATATCATCGATACCTTCTATACGGGAGAGCATCTGCACTAGGTGGATCAATTCTGTCCTTGCCAGTGGCTCACCACCTGTAAGTCGCAATTTGTTTACTCCCAATGAGGCGGCTGCCTGTGCTATCGCTAATATCTCCTCGTAGTGCAGGACCTCAATGTGGGACAGGCGGCTAATGCCCTCAGCGGGCATACAATAGATACAGCGTAAATTACAGCGGTCGGTGACAGATATTCTAAGGTAGTTTATAGGTCGCTGAAAGGAGTCAGAAAGTCCTGTCATCTTTTTCAACTCTTTATGGCGTTGTTTTCTCTTGTTCCGCTTTTTGTGCTTCTAAAAGTTTCCTCATCATTTGATGTGGTCGATTAAGAAAACCACGACTTAAACTCAACGACTCGCTATTCGAGAATACGGCGAGCCTTAATGACCGCCTGACCACGATGGCTTATCTCATTCTTCTCATCCATGGATAGCTCAGCCATGGTTTTGCCTAGCTGGGGAAGGTAGAAGATGGGATCATAACCGAAGCCTTTTTTGCCAGTGGGTTTAAAAGCGATGATCCCTTGGCACTCGCCTGTGAAAAGCTCTACCTCTCCCTCTGATGAGGCGATGGCTATAATGCATCTGAAGCGAGCGGTTCTTTTGTCCCAGGGTATGTCCCTAAGTTTTACCAGCAGAAAATCGATACGCTCCTTGTCCGTGGCCTCTTCACCGGCATAACGGGCGGAGAGAACACCAGGCTGTCCGCCCAGTATATCTACCTCCAGCCCTGAGTCGTCAGCCATAGTGAGCAGCTTACTCAGGTTTGCATAGGTCTTGGCCTTAAGGGCTGCATTCTCTTCAAGCGTAGCTCCGGTCTCCTCAATTATCATTTTAATGCCAACATCCGCGAGGCTAACGATTGTGTACGGTATACCCAGAAGCAGCCGCGTGTATTCCTTCACTTTAGCACGGTTGTTGGTTGCCAGGAGAAGATTTGGCATGCTCAAAGATCAACGAATCTCCCCGCAAGCTTACGCATCACAGCAGGCATAGTAGTATATTCCATCTCTTCCAAGGGTAGCCGGTGGGGCTCGAAAGGTCCGTGGCTACGCATGTAATCCGCAATATTGTTTGCAATTCGCCTTGCTTTATCAAAGCTGGGGTCGTCGAACATATCACGCGGTCCCACGAGATTACCACAGGAGAGTTGGAAGCCGGCAGCGATCACCCTAGGTGGACCGTCGAAGCGGGATGGGTTGGATTCCTCAACGGACGTCGGCATCAGGGGACCGTGATGGGAGCCTCGCATCCATCCCTCCACCAGTATAGGGTTGGTGAAGGGCTCCAGCACTTCACCTATGGCAGGGAAATTCCCCTGGGAGCGCACAATGCACACCGGGTCATCCTTGCCCACATACCTTCCTGCCATCTTGCTCAAACGCTGCGTAGAGGATACGGAGGCGATCTCGTTAGAGCCACGGTGATAAACTGCCTTCACAGCATAGCGGGATGGCGCTCCCATAAAGAGGAGCATATCGTAGATCTCCTCAGGGGCATCAAGGTTGATCTTCTTATGCTCTTTAACATCGTGAATCTCGAAGCGAAAGCCGCTGTGCATGTTCTCGGCAATGACCAGACCAATGGTGTTGAAAGGGTCAGCGAATATCTTGTAAAGAGGTAGATTCCATGCACCAGCAGATGTCTTATCTGCCATAAAGATGACAATCGGCTCCGACCCCCTTTCCTCAAACTCCATTTCAGCAACCCCGGGACCCATCCCTTTTACATTACCCGAGAAGGCATCGGATAATAGGTCCTGCCCCGCTCCGTGGAGCTTCAACTCCTTGGCTACACTGGTACAGTCCAGGAAGGTATCCCATGCGAACTTGTGGATCGTCTCATCCTCGTCACCACGCTCATGTGTCATTATCAATTGCAGGTCATCGCCGCACCTGGTGACATGAAAATCCACCAGTAGTTTATCGCGCTTTGCTTTATCTAAGCGTTCATTTGCCTTCTCCATAACAAGCGGATGAGAACTGGAATGCCCCACGTACCCACCAATATCAGCCTTAATTACGCTAAGTGTGATCATCTAATAATACCCCTTTTACTATCGACTTTAATACTCGATGCCTTTTCTTGCCATTATTCCCTTCTGATAGGGGTGTTTGACCTCTACCATTTCCGTAACCAGATCTGCCATTTCTATAAGCCTCTTGTCCGCATAGCGACCGGTGAGTATTATCTCCACATTCGGCGGCTTTTCCTCGATCAACTTTAATACTTTTTCAATCTCGATGAGCTTCCAGGCAACGGCAACGTTTACCTCATCGAGCACCACGATGTCGAATTTACCACTAGTGATCGCCTCTCGAGCAGCATGGAGTGCCTCAACAGCCTGCTCCCTTTCCTCCGGCTTAACATTTTTAGGATCAACGAAGTCCTCATGCCCGAAACTCTGGAAGCTGACATTGGATAATTGAGATAATGTATTGCGTTCTCCATAGAGATAATTGCCCTTCATAAAGAAAATGATATGGATTGTAAGCCCATGCCCCAGCGCGCGCATAACCAGTCCCAATGCAGCCGAGGTCTTGCCTTTACCGCTACCGGTGAAGATTTCTACTAGCCCATTGGTGAGTGATTTATCAGTCATTGGAGCATTAAGAACCAAATTACATTGTCTATAAAATTAGTGGCCTTTTTCAAAATTATCGGATAATCCTATTATTTACTTTAATCGGTTAAGCAACTAGGAGCTAGAAAAGAGCTACTACGACGTAACTTTATAAAGTTTCTTTCCTTCAAGTTTTTTACAGGCGTTGATCTTTTTTTTAAATTGTTAGGAGAGGTTACAAATAATGCGGTCATCCTGTTTTCAACCGGCAATGCAAGTCTAGCAATGTGGCTCTTTCTTGTCAAGGAAACTTCGCACTGATAAATGCCATTTCACATATAACAGAGTATTTATACAGAAGTATACTCATAAATAGTGTAGAATAACTTGGGTTATTGGAACAATTATTTAAAGTAAGGAAGACCATTGATAAATGTTACTAATATGGATAACAGATCACTTGATAATAATGGCAATAATAGCCAAGTGCCTATAAACTCGCGAAATTTATGGAGACTACTGATAAAGAGGTGCAGGATACTTCCTGCCGGGGGTCTGGGGGTGTCCCCCAGCTAAAATAAAGTCCCCCAAGATTGGGGGATTAGGGGGTTGATTGAGACTATTTCAGCAATCTCTTATAAGTAACATAGTGTATTAAAACCTAATCCCATCTAAGGGTTAGTAAATGCAAAATGACACTGCTGTTTTCATTGTCTTTATGGTAATACTGGTGCTCGTCATGAGCATTGGTGGCTATATTATTGGTGCACGCAGAAGGCAACCTCTTGGCGGCTTCTTGGTCCGCTATATTGCCGTTTTTGGAACACTTTTTCTAATAGAATACGCTTTCCTTGAGCTTCTCCCTTCACTCCATGCTACGCTATCCAACCTTACTGCTACAGTGGTAGGTGGAATACTTGGACTTGCGGGAATCGATACTTTGGTATCAGAATCGATGATCATGCTGCAAGACCCGTCCCTGGCATTTGAAGTAAGCGCGGCGTGTCTGGGTGGGGTGCTCTTCTGGGTCTATATTGGTCTGGTTTTTGCCGAATCTGGAGTAACCATGAGGCAGCGACTGGTTGGTATTATTGCCGGGATCAGCGTGCTGGTAACATTCAACATATTCAGAATTACGTTGAGCATCTACCTGGAAAGCCAAACCAGTGTGTATGTTCACGACTATTTCTATATGTTCAACATGGTCTTTGTTATCTTAGTGTGGGTCGTATGGCTGAAGCTTCTAAAGCTTAAAAGACCAGGAATGTCACATGCAGGGCAAGAGGGTAGTATTGCATCATTGGCTTGAAAAAAAGAAAAACAGCGTAAGCATATATCTCCATGTCTGGTAGCTCAATGCAATTGCCTACTTAGTTGCTGCCCTTTTTATGGGTATTTTATAGAAATCTGGTCATACTCATGATATAATGCCACAGTGTATGATGTTCATTGGAAGCTATATACTCACTATAGACCAATAGCGTTATGGCAATGCTTACTCGGATAGAGCGAAAAGGGAAGTGCGGGGGCTAAAAACAGGAGGACTGGATATTGGAAGAATACAAGGCCAAGCGAGAGAAGATACTGCAAATGGGAGGCCCCAAAGCTGTGGCACAACAGCACGAAAGGGGCAGTTTGACTGCAAGGGAGAGAATAGATTACTTTTTCGACCCCGGTACCTTCACTGAGATAGGCTTATATATTAAGCATCGAACGACAGCTTTCGGTATGGATAAAAGGGAAATACCTGCCGAAGGTTTAATTACTGGCTTTGGAAAGGTAAACGGCAGGCTAGTAATGGTCGCTGCTGAGGACTATACAACGATGGTAGGCACTTTCGGTGAATATCACGGAAAAAAGTTTTCGGAGGCTATAGACCTTGCAAAAGATATGGGGATACCATTTGTCGGTATGAACGATTCTGGGGGAGCGCGGCTTCAAGAGGGAATGGACACCCTGCAAAGCTACGCCTGGCTATTCAAGTCTCAGATTCAAGCTTCAGGCATTATCCCACAAATAGCCTTGTTAATGGGCCCTTGTTTAGGAGGCCAAGCCTATCACCCTGTAATGCAGGATTTCGTATTCCAATGCAGGGAAACAGGCCGCATGGGCATTGCTGGTCCAGCCTTCGTAAAGACACAGACAGGCGAAGATATCGATCTAGATACACTATGCGGTGTGGAGGCCCACGCCGTTAAATCAGGAGAGACTCACGTGGTAGCTGAGGACGACAAGGACTGTTTGGATAAGACCAAGGAACTGCTAAGTTTTCTACCATCTAACAATAAAAAGGAAGAGCGGAAACTAACATACCTGGATACTGGTGATGATCCGGAACGTATAGACTTAGATCTGGACGCACTGGTTCCTGAAGAGCCTTATATCGCCTTTGACATGCACGATGTAATCACGCGAATCATAGATAATGGTCACTTCTTCGAGATTTCAAAGGATTTTGCACAGAACGTGATTATCGGATTTGCCAGGTTCAACGGGCGTCCGGCTGGCATCGTGGCAAGCCAACCGATGTGTATCGCAGGCGCGCTCGATTGTGATGCTGCTGACAAGGTTGCCCGATTCGTCAGGTTCTGTGACCTGTTCAACATTCCCCTGATAAACCTGCACGATGTCCCGGGATACTGGATAGGTTCAACTGAGGTGCTAAGATGCTTTATGCTTATATAGATGCCACAGTGCCAAAAATTACTGTAGTTGTGCGCAAATCCTTCGCTGGAGCCTATACGGGAATGTGCTGCAAGGATACCGGCGCTGACTTTATGTTTGCCTGGCCTATAGCCAGAATTTGCATCGTAGGTGCGGAGACCGCTGCCAGCATAATATTCGCCCGGGAAATAAGGGGGGCGGATGATCCCAAGGCGATGAA
Source organism: Dehalococcoidia bacterium (assembly GCA_031581405.1). Taxonomy (GTDB): domain Bacteria; phylum Chloroflexota; class Dehalococcoidia; order E44-bin15; family E44-bin15; genus JAAXQM01. Next base: position 5,347 of record JAVLBD010000023.1, on the reverse strand, counting down.
GGCCCAGAGGATAGCTGAGTTTCGTGAGCTGTTCGAGAATCCCTATTGCGCGGCGGAGCGGGGATATGTCGATGATGTAATAATGCCCAGTGAGTCCAGGAAATATATAAACAGGGCACTGGACGTTCTGGAAAATAAAACCGTTGCCAGGCCGTTAAGGAAATACTCGAATATCAATTTATAAGGGGTAGAAATATGGCTGCTATAATATCATCAATGCCGGGAAGAGTAATTGATATCAAGGTAAAGATAGGGGATGAGGTAACAAAGGGCCAGGAGCTCTGCATAATTGAGGCCATGAAGATGCAGATGCCGGTCAAATCCACACAAAACGGTAAGGTCATCGATATCAGGATAGAGGTAGGGCAGGGCATAAAAAAAGGTGATGTCTTGATGGAACTTGAATAGCATGGTATTGCATTAGTAGAGGATAGTGTAGATGGATTTTAGATTTACTGAAGAGCAGGAGAAGCTTAGACAGGAGGTCCGACAGTTCCTTGAGGGGGAGCTCAAGAAGGGTACCTTCGAGGTACGCTGCGATGCATGGATGGGTGGATATTCTCCCGAGTTCTCCCATAAGATAGGGGAGAGGGGTTGGATTGGACTATGCTGGCCTAAAGAATGCTACGGCAAGGGAAAGAGTTATATCGACCGTATGGTGCTCACCGAGGAGATCGTTCGCTATGGAGCACCGGCGGCTGCCCACTGGTTTGCCGATCGCCAGATGGGACCATCAATAATACGACACGGCAGTGATGAACAGAAGCAGTACTTCTTGCCACGCATCGCAAGGGGTGAGCTGGTCTTTGGTATTGGTATGAGCGAACCGGAGGCTGGTTGCGATCTAGCGTCACTACGCACCAAAGCCACGGAAGATGGCGATTCCTACATAATTAACGGACAGAAGGTATGGACCAGCGGGGCCCATCATATCGACTATCTTTACCTGGTAGCCCGTACTGACCCCGACGTGCCCAAGCATAAGGGAATTAGTGAGTTTATCGTAGACATGCACCTGCCGGGAATCGAGGTACGACCCTTAATCGATATGACCGGTGGACACCACTATAACGAGGTCTTCATTGATAATGTACGGGTACCCAAGTCAAGTTTGGTAGGAGAAATTAACCGTGGCTGGTATCAGATCGCACAGCAGCTTGATTATGAACGAAGCGGTGTAGAGCGATTGATGACAAATTTCCCACTGTACCAGGATCTTATCGAATACGCCAAACATACAGGGCACGCAAGCAAACCGGTTGCCAAGCAACCAATAGTGCGCAGTAAGCTGGCAGACCTCACTGTAGAGTATGAGGTGGGACGCTTGCTGACCTATAGGGTAGCCTGGGTGCTTGACCAGGGACGCCTTCCCACCACGGAAGCAGCGATGGCCAAGGCCTTTTGCACAGCGTTCGAGCAGCACCTTGCCCATACAGCAACACAACTCCCCGGACTCTATGGACAGTTGCGACAGGGATCGAAGAGGATACCCCCTGTGTTTCGGGAAAGTGCTGCCGAGTCATACCTGTTCTCTCCGGGCTACACCATTCAGGGTGGCACCTCTGAGATTTTAAAGAATATTATTGCCATCAGGGGTTTGCAACTACCCTCATCCTAGCCACGAAAAAGAAGGCTCAGCTCCTCGGTATGTTCGAGTTTTTTATCTGCATTCCGGTAATCTATAGGCAAGTGCTATTATGAAGTCGCCTGGTTCGAATACCTAGATTATTGTATTCACTGCCGAATGGACAGAGGAAAAAGAGGTGCAGGATACGTCTTGCCAGGTGTGGGGGGGTCCCTCAGCTTAAAAGTCCCCCAAGATTGGGGGATTAGTGGGTTGATTGAGACCATTTCAGTAGTCTCAATTAATAAGAGGTTATAAAACAAATGTCCAGACTTAACATAATGTTGTTTTTTTACAGATATAGATGATTATCAGGAATCTGTTAACAGTGTGAAAAAATGGAGATTATTCCTGCTATCGATCTTAAAGGCGGAAAGTGCGTCCGACTTTATCAAGGTGACTATAACCAGGAAACGGTATTCTCGGAAGAGCCCACAGAGATGGCTCTGCACTGGCAATCGCTGGGTGCGAGGCGTCTCCATATTGTTGATCTCGATGGCGCAGCGAAGGGAAAGCTATGGCATGCTACTCTTATTGCGGAGATTGCTCGTATGGTCGGCATTCCCATTCAGGTGGGCGGTGGTCTTCGCCGAATCGAAGCGATAGAGCAAGCTCTGGAACTCGGTGTAGCACGCACGATTCTGGGAACAGCGGCAATTGATGACCAGACCCTGATTAAAGAGGCCTGTCGTCGGTTCGGTAATCGTGTTATCGTGAGCATAGATGCTCGGGATGGATATGTGGCAACCCATGGCTGGCAGGAGAGTACTACGGTTAATGCAATCGAACTGGTGGAGATAATGGTATCTTATGGGGTGGAACGCTTTATATATACCGACATATCTCGCGATGGTACACTCACTGAACCGAATTTTGATAGCGTACATGAATTATCGGTAAAAACCAGGCTCCCCATCATCATTGCTGGCGGTATATCATCGCTTGAGCATTTAAAAAGGTTGGCAGAACTTGGTGTTGAAGGAGCTATCGTAGGCCGCGCCCTTTATACTGGTGACATAGACCTGAAAGCTGCACTGGCTGACATTACCATTTAGGAGCTTCTTGTGCATCCCGCATTAATTGTCATACTCGCTACACTTGGCGTGCTCCTCTTTATATGGCTTGTGTTATCCCGCATTATTAGAAAGATTCACCCGACTCCTATATCGCATCGCCTGGCCATAATCCTGGATAATCCGGTGCGCAGGCACGTTTTCAGCCCAGCCAAAGTTCTGGATAAAGTGGGAATCGCAGCAGGGATGAGTGTTCTGGAACTAGGCCCTGGCCCCGGCTTTTTCACCGTCGAGTCGGCGCAGCGCGTATATAGTTCGGAAGGTGTGGGAAAGCTCTATTGCTTGGATATCGAGCCAGCGATGATAGCCAAAGTTAAGAAGAAAATCTTTAACAAGTCACTGGAAAACGTTGAGCTAATGGTGGGGAATGGGGAATGCCTGCCATACAAAAATGGCAGCTTCGACCTAGCATATATGGTTACCGTCCTCGGTGAGATGCCTGATAAGACTCGTGCGTTGCAGGAGTTATATCGTGTGATTCGGCCCGATGGTGTGCTATCAATTTCAGAATACCTCCCCGATCCCGATTATCCCCTGAGAAGAACAACCATCGCCTGGGCTCGTAGAGCAGGGTTTGAGCCCTTCGAGGAATTCGGCAATTTTTTTGCTTACGTGATTAACTTTAGGAGGAGTCATATTGAAATTCGATGAAAAAGGTTTAATAGCAGCGATTATTCAGGATGCAGAAACAGGGGAGGTGCTGATGGTGGGTTATATGAACGAGGAGTCGCTAAGAAGGACGCTTGATTCCGGTCAGGTCTGGTTCTATAGTCGCAGCCGAAAGGAACTATGGCATAAGGGGGCGACATCGGGGAACTACCTCAACGTTAGCGATATCTTTAAGGATTGCGATGAGGATGCGCTTTTGGTTAAGGTAGAAGCCACTGGACCCGTATGCCACACCGGTAACAGGAGCTGCTTCTTTCGAGTACTGGGTGAAATTGCAGGGTAGAACATGTTACGCTACATCATATTGTAGCGTTTCTTGAAGCGCTCCACTCTCCTCGCCGTATCCACAATACGCATCTCCCCGGTAAAGAAGGGATGGCACTTGCTGCAAAGCTCCACCTTAAGCACAGGCTTTGTCGAGCCAGTGGTAAAGGTGTTACCGCAAGAGCAGATGACCTGCGCTTCCACATATTTGGGATGTATATCCTTTTTCATTGGCGGTAAACGCCTACCTTTTTTCTATCTTTGAATGCTGGTGCGAACTTCACGAAGCCATCGATGAGCGCAAATATTGTATGATCCCGACCGAGGCCTACGTTGTCCCCTGGGAGAATGCGTGTTCCCCTCTGGCGAACGATAATAGTACCGGCGCGCACCTGCTCACCGCCATACCGCTTAACCCCAAGCCTTTTTGAGTGGCTGTCACGCCCCAGCCTTGTGCTTCCGCCACCTTTTTTATGCGCCACTTTCTCGCTCTCCTCCGTTTTTTTGTCGATATTACACGCTATACAAAAGCGTATCTGCCCCCACCTGGCTTATTTCTATCAGCCTAGGTAGAGCTTTGAACCCCACGCTAGCATACAATCTCCTTAATAGCAAGCGTGGTATAGAACTGCCGGTGCCCCTTCATCCTGCGGTAACGCACCTTGGGCTTATATTTGAAGACGATAACCTTCTTTCCCTTGCCCTCGCCCAGGACTTCAGTGATAACCTTTGCCCCATCAACAGTTGGTGTGCCTACTCTAACGCTATCCCCATTGGCGACCAGCAATACCTGATCCAGTTCAACAGCGCTGCCTTCCACTGCGTGAATGCGCGCTACGTCGATGTTGTCTCCGGATGATACCTTATACTGCCTTCCCCCTGTTTGGACGATAGCGTAAGCTTTATTGTTCTCTTTAGCGGACGTTTGCTTCTTAACCTTTGAAGCTACCAATGGTTACCTCCTAAAGCACGCTCCTCCCCTGCCTCTATAAACTCGGTAATCTAGCTATAGTTTACCATTGGAGAGACTGGGGTGCCTCAACCACTTCTAAATCCTATCATTTTCTGTCACAGATGTCAAAGGGGCATGGCTTTGCTATAATAGGGGACACCATGCTCAATTTGGATCACATTCTTCCCAAGGTAACCAGGCCTGCCCGCTATACTGGGGGTGAGTGGAACAGCGTCACGAAGGACTGGGATGCAATCGATATAAAGATGGCTCTAGCATACCCAGACCTATATGAGATCGGTATGTCCAACCTGGGGCTTGTTATCCTCTATGATCTCATTAACAGAGAACCCGATGCGCTAGCCGAGCGTGTCTATGCCCCCTGGGTCGATATGGAGGCGGAAATGCGGAATGCCTCTATCCCCCTCTTTAGCCTGGAATCGCGGCATCCGTTAAAAGACTTCGACATTATCGGCTTCTCCCTGGCCTATGAACTCACATATACTAATGTACTTAATATGCTTGACCTGGCAGGGATTCCTGTATACGCCTCACAGCGCAATGGATCTTATCCCCTGATTATAGCTGGTGGTAGTTGCGCACTTAATCCTGAGCCCATGGCAGAATTTATCGACATTTTTGTCCTTGGTGAGGGAGAGGAAGTTCTTCTTGAGCTACTGGGAATATTTCGCCGGTGGAAGATGCAGGGTCCACATGAAAAGCAGGAATTACTACGGGAACTGACCCATATTCCCGGAATCTACG
>JAVLBD010000239.1:251-632 GCA_031581405.1 Dehalococcoidia bacterium | reverse complement strand
TAGCCGGGGTTTCTTTACCTGCTACTGTCATTATCATCACAGGCGAAAGAGCTTTACGATCCTAAGACCTTCATCACTCACGCGGCATGGCTAGATCAGGGTTGCCCCCATTGTCTAAGATTCCCCACTGCTGCCTCCCGTAGGAGTCTGGGCCGTGTCTCAGTCCCAGTGTGGCTGATCATCCTCTAAAACCAGCTACTGATCGTCGGCTTGGTAGGCCATTACCCCACCAACTACCTAATCAGACGCGGGCCGATCCTTCACCGAAATTCTTTCCCCCGAAGGGCGTATACGGTATTAATCCACGTTTCCATGGGCTATTCCGTAGTGAAGGGCACGTTCCCACGCGTTACTCACCCGTTTGCCACTGCTCGATAAATC
>JAVLBD010000239.1:0-241 GCA_031581405.1 Dehalococcoidia bacterium | reverse complement strand
CCTGCCGCCAGCGTTCGTTCTGAGCCAGGATCAAACTCTCAAGTTGAAAGCACCTTGCGGCGCTATCCTTGACGTCGAACCTCTGCACATCTCTAATGCGCTACCGCCTTCGGCTACTTGAGCGCGATAAGCGCCCAGCACAACCGACTGCAGCATGATCGGCCCGGCTAGGCGCGATCTGCATTAGAAGTCATCTGTCTGATGTACATCGCTTCCAAAGAAACGTTGCACGCTCAAACAG
>JAVLBD010000238.1:0-679 GCA_031581405.1 Dehalococcoidia bacterium | reverse complement strand
GTACTTTCATAGGCGTTCTCCTTTCAAATGACAGCTGGACATTAATGTATGATGTCAACCAAAGCGATAGTGCCTCTTAGCCAGAAGGTGGTAATTATTCGTGTCCTGTAATATATGAATGGATTACTTGAACTCCCTCTCATCAACGAGAAGAGCAACCATTTTATCTCTGTCCATAAAGGTCTCTTCGTCATCGTGTATAACCTGCCCAGCCTCAGAATTGACGAAATCCTGGGATGCCTGCGCTGCCTCTATATCCTCGTACCAAAACTCGGTTATACAATCATAATCGATTTCATCCGTGCCGGGCATGGCAACAATATAGTTCCGCACGTACCGACTGATAGTCGTCAGGTGCTTCACCGCCAGCGGCGCATGAACCTCCTCATAGTGCTGCACAAACTCCTCGTGTGAAATTCCGGGCTTCCTCTTTATAAAAGCTATCACTTTAATCATTCTTACTTCCTCCTATCGATTACTTGGGAGACTGTTGAAATACTCTCAATCAACCCCCTATATCCCTTTATCTTGGGGGACTTCTGAAGCTAGGGGACACCCCCAGACCCCCCGCAGGAAGTATCCTGCGCTCCTTTATTAACGATCTCACTTAGCTATACCATGCCGCCCCCATTCGGTATATAGTAGCCGATTATTTTTTCGGAAACCACGGAAAAAGTGC
>JAVLBD010000237.1:0-701 GCA_031581405.1 Dehalococcoidia bacterium | reverse complement strand
CCACATTGTTCTCCAGCCAGTCTCCGAAGCGCCCGTGTTTGATATGCTCCGGATACCAGTTGATCTCCTCATTACCAGCGATAAGCCGTTCCTTCTTTGCCGTAGTCTTTATATACCAAGAGGGCTTGGCATAGTAGAGGAGAGGTGTAGAGCAGCGCCAGCAGAAGGGGTAGGTATGGCGTATGGTCTCGCTGCGGTAGAGAAGCCCCCTTGATTTAAGGTCTTCCAGGATGAGTGGGTCGGCGTCCTTCACGAACATGTCTTTGCCCGGAACGATTGGTAATTCCTTTGGCCCAATAATAGGAATCTCAAGCCCCTCACGAATTTCCTTATCCCGCTGAGGAGTGAAACCACTAGGGAAAGCTTTCACACGGCCATCTAGGTTTACAGTATGGACGAGAGGTAAACCTTCTTCTTCACCCACACGAAAATCTATCTCACCATAGGCAGGAGCAATATGAACGATTCCAGTGCCTTCGTCTATGGATACAAAATCACCCGCAATAATGCGATAAGCTGGCTTATCGCCCTTACTATAACCAATAGGAATGTCATATAGTCGTTCATACCTCAGTCCCTCCAAATCCGAGCCCACAATCGTCCCTACTACCCCACACCCGCCCTCAAGGGACTGATATAGCAAAGCCTGAGCCAAGATTAAGCGTTCCCCACTGCTCTCCACCACCGTATACTCAGCATCC
>JAVLBD010000236.1:0-710 GCA_031581405.1 Dehalococcoidia bacterium | reverse complement strand
ATGGTGCTTGATTTTCTGTCATTCCGAACTTGTTTCGGAATCTCATGAATAATACACTGAAACGAGAGATGCTGAAATAAATTCAGCATGACAATTATAACAACTGGGAGGTGCTTCGTTGCTAATCCCCTCGCAATGACCAGTAGCAGCAGGTAAAGGGCGACATATCATTACTGTACCGGACATATACAGAAACTTGCCTGAAATGACTGTGAACACTATACTTGGGTTCGATGCATTCCAGGGATATTGGCGTTCTCGGAGAGAAAATCGCCGCAGAATATTTAACCGGTCTGGGGTATATGATTCGTGAGCGAAACTTTCGCTCGCGGGAGGGAGAGATAGACATTATTGCCGAAAAGGACGATTTTCTCGTTTTTATTGAGGTTCGCACGAGAACGAGTACTTCTTATGGCACTCCCGAAGAATCGGTGACCGCCCAGAAGAAGGAGCGGCTCATCGCCCTAGCCGAGGCGTATAGAGAGGATCGAGAGGACCTGCCCTCCTCTTGGCGAATCGATGTAGTAGCCATTGAGCTCGGGCCAAAGAGAAAGGTTGCTCGATTGGAAATTATCGAGAATGCCATAAGCCCGGGACTCGCCTAAATTACAGCTGAATAGCTATATGGCACGATGAACGGCCGCTATACAGCAATCGTCATTCCTTCGATAATGCTGAAATAGTCTTGATCAACCCCCTATATCCCCCAG
>JAVLBD010000235.1:0-738 GCA_031581405.1 Dehalococcoidia bacterium | reverse complement strand
ATAACAGACCGGGGGCTGATAGCCCTTAATGAAGCAAGACAGAAAATTGCGGAACTTGTAAACGAGGTACTCCTGGATAAATAAGGCATGAAACAAGATAGCAGCAAACCGAAAAGGTTTTGGGGTGTAAGCCACAACGTATTCTTCCTGGGATGGGTGAGCTTCCTCACCGACGTCTCAAGCGAGATGATCTTCAACGTGTTCCCCCTCTTTCTATCACATGTACTGGGGATGGGGGCATTATTCATTGGCCTTATAGAAGGGCTTGGCGATAGCGTGGCCACCATTCTCAAGGTGTCAAGCGGTTGGGCCAGTGATAAGCTGGGCCAGCGAAAAGGGTTGACCACGTTTGGCTATATCCTGTCCACCGCAGCCAAGCCCTTTCTCTTTCTAGCCACCAGCGGGGCTGCAGCACTGGTCATTCGCTTCTTCGAGCGCGCTGGTAAGGGAATTCGTACTTCGCCCCGTGACGCCCTGATTGCCGACTCGACTACCCCGGGGGCAATGGGGCGTGGCTTCGGATTTCACCGCGCCATGGATACCGCTGGCGCCGTTGTTGGGATCGCCGTCGCTGCTGCCATCGTTTATTTCATACAGGGGTGGGAGTTGACGCTTTCCCTCCCCACCTTTCATTGGCTGGTCATAATCGGCGTAATCCCCGCAGTGATCTCGGTACTCGTCATTATTTTCTTCGTTCATGAGGCGAGAGCGCCCCACCCGAAGGAAAGGGGGATGGGC
>JAVLBD010000234.1:0-795 GCA_031581405.1 Dehalococcoidia bacterium | reverse complement strand
GTTGCTGGCTATTGAACACCCGCCCTCAACAGAGAAGGCATAATCAATAGGGCTATCGAGTGAGACCTCATAGACAGTCCCTGCAACAGGAGTCACGGTAAGGATGACAGCCTGGAAAAATCTCCGCCCTTCTTTGAGACACAACATATTCCCGGCAACAGGAAGAACAGGGGAGTCAATAGTTGCCGTGTATTCGTCTATTACTGTTGGCTCTGTCAAAACCACTTCTGCTATTGTGCTTGTTAGATATAAAGAAAATGGCTCCCCTACGGACGTTACTTCTTCGTTTCGTAGGCTACCCCTAGAGCTAACAACATCTACCTTTTGACCCTCAAAGGTGATAACCTTCCCGGTCTTGTGCGGTATTTCTATGTAAAACTCTTCTGGTGTTGTGGTCATTTAGTCACCTTCTGGGATGATGTAGCGTGCTTTACATCTACATTGATAGTCTACGCCTGGGAGCAGGTACTCTTGATCTTTCGATGAATATAAGCCCTTATCAAGGTCGAATTCTTTCCCGTTTCTGTCCTTGTGTGATTCCCTAGCCCTTGCGTCTTTGGTAGTTACCCACACCGCGCGAGTTATACCCAAATTCTGAGCGCGTATCTTGGTGGCAAGTGAGGCGTAGTTGTTGACTTGGTTTCGAGCAACAAACTTGGCATGATCCACCCGCTTACCCACCACCCCGTCATATTCCGCCATGACTTCCGTGATGTTCTTGCCAAGTGCCATAGCCCGTAATGAATTGGCGGTAAACTCCTCAAGCGTTTCGTCTCGGAGCTTCTTGACCCACTG
>JAVLBD010000233.1:0-1099 GCA_031581405.1 Dehalococcoidia bacterium | reverse complement strand
GAGCGAAGCAATCTCACCCCCACTCCTCATAATGACAATGGTATATGGAGTTCAGAGGGATCCCCCTCTGGTGGGGATCTGGGGGGTGAGGTGAATTGAAGATGGGTGATTGCCCAAGTGTACCCCGCTCTATTGGAGCCCCCAAGACAAAAATCCCCAAAGAGTGGGGGACATAGGAGGTTGATAAAGACAATTTCAGTAGTCTCTTCATGATTATGAAGAGAGTCCCGATTCTCGTTGACAAAGAGAGTCCCATTTTGCTGACGTACAATGAACTTGACAAGTAGTAATGAAATGTGATAGATTTAGTTAGTCTCATAAGACAATCGGGCGACCCATAATCGCCCCAATTTTATCCCCGTTACAGGGGATCTTCTTAGGGCATAAGGCCCTCTCCAAGATAGGCTACCGTTATGTAGTTATTGCATCTAACCCCCGCAAGGGGTTCTTATCATGGGTTTTCAACCCATTAATATATTACATGGTTGCTCCTTAACCAAGGGGAATCTCCTATTGCGAAGGGGCTATGATAGAAGTTCATTCGCCATTGAATTTGAGGAAAAGCCAAGTCAGCAGGGTGACCTTCATAGAGTATGTGATATAAGTCACATACAGGCATAACCACAGAAGTGCATAATTAAAAACCTGATTTGACAAAAAAGAAACCTGATTATTATACATTTCTAGTGCTAGAATTATGAGTGCGAAACTGATAGCTTTATTTGTTGCCACGGTTTCCGTGAGACAATAGTAGAAGTAGATGGGGGATGTTAATTATTCTGAAGGTACAAGACAATAAATCATTGCTATGTTAAATAGAATAGCCCCGCATGAGTGTCAGCTCAGCGGGGCCATGGCATCAGGTGCGCGGCGGCACTAATACCTGTATATTTTATTATAGCATTTTAAACTATATAGGTCTAGTTTTGTTTCACCGGCCGTGCCTGCTGATGTGAGGTAAGGCCGGTTTCTATTTGGAAGGTGAATGAATGGTGAGAATAGAGTGATCGAACAATGCTGCTGCGGGCCTTGCCTTACGGGTAGTATATATAGGGTAAAATCTCCGTTTCCATAATAATGCGGAGGAAAGGTCAACTTA
>JAVLBD010000232.1:0-1315 GCA_031581405.1 Dehalococcoidia bacterium | reverse complement strand
GGCATTCGATGTTAATCAGCCTGGATTGGGAATGGTAGCACTGGGCGAGGCTTCAACATTGCCTACCATAAGTTTCGTCAGAGGAGGAACCCACCAGATAGCTCACGCTGCCCATAAGATACTGGTCCGCGACGGGTGCAAGTTCTTCACCCATCGCCATGTGGACAAGGTCATCATCGAGAATGGCGAAGCCAAGGGCATCCGCCTCGCCGATGGCTCTGAGATCAAGGCGAGAAGGCTGGTGGTAAGCACCTTAAGCCCTCAGCAACTCGCCTTCGAATTGATCGGTAGAGAGCATTTTGACTATAAAGCCCTGCGCCGTGTGGAGCTTCTTGAGTCCAAGTTTGGCTGCCTGATGTGGTACAGCTACGCTATCCGTGAGGCGCCACAGTATGAAGCGGCAGCGTTCAACCCGGATATAAATGAGTGCATGTGGCTCGGGCTGGCAGAGAATGCTGATCCCGAGCATATAGCCCGGGAGTGTTACTATACCAGGCTGGGCAAGTGGCCTCCCATTGAGGACTATTGTCCCGTCGTCTGGTGCCACAGCCTGGTTGATCCCTCTTACGCACCTCAAGGGTATCATATCGTCGGTCAGGAGCAAATTGCTCCTCCCGCCACTGCTTATACCGAGAGGGAGTGGCTGGAAATAAAAAAACGGTACGCTGAAGAACTGATTAGCATCTGGAAGAGACATGCTCCCAACATGAACTGGGACAACATCATCGGTTGCGACTATAACAGCCCCTATGACGCCTGCATGTTGCTGAACATGGCTCCTAATGGCGCCATGGGCATTATCGATTATGTCTCATATCAGTTTTTCGAGAACAGGCCTACTCCCGAGCTGGCAAACCACAGGACCCCGATAAAGAACCTTTATGCTACCGGCGTCGCCTGGCATCTGGCCGCTTCGGGGGCAAGCCCGGCGTACAACTGCTACAAAATCATTGCTGGTGACATGGGACTGGGCAAGCCCTGGGAGGAGCCGGGGAAGGAGGAGCCGGACTCCCTGGTTGAGCAGCTGAAAATCCTAAAAAACAGAATACGGGATGAGTTCCCGAGGACATAATAGAGAAGGTACACCATCGCTGTACCTAAATGAAAACGTAAACTATAAAGGAGGAGAAAATGCAGGAGAATTACGATGTAATAATTATCGGCGGTGGCCCCAACGGCCTAACAGCTGCCTGCTACCTGAGCAAGGCGGGACAGAAAGTACTTCTGCTGGAGAAGAGGTATGAGCTGGGTGGCGGGCTGGCAACGGAGGAGATAACGCTTCCGGACTACTTCCACAACACCCACGCCATCTATC
>JAVLBD010000231.1:0-1317 GCA_031581405.1 Dehalococcoidia bacterium | reverse complement strand
CTCCATAAAGGCTTAAGTTATATCACAAACTCACCGGTTGCTGGTTAAAAGAATGCAGGCCACGTGCCCCCTAGTATATGTGCGTAACACCTCATTATACTATAGATTCGTCTCTATCCGTATAATAGATAACAATCAGTAACTAGGTGGTCAGTTGGGGCAGAGCTTCCTGTACCCTCTCAATTAAAATGGGGGCATCCGTTAGGTTTGTTCTTGGGGCTTAACCGTGGCATGAACGATTCCGCCTAAGCGGGTCACACGTCTCCCCTGATTTGATCCACTGAAATAGGAACCCTCAAGGGATTCAGTAGTAACATTTTTTACCTGAAAAAACCCTCTGCTGGAAAGGAATTCCTCAATATCTTCTTCTTCTATACCGAAAGTAGGAGGCTCACCCCTTCTTTCAAAAGCCGCCCTCCATTTCTTCGCCTCCTCATGGTGTAAAGTCCCGTCAAGAGCCGACTGAAAGGCATAGTCGAATATAACGGAACTGCCTTCGCCGGAATTATTTGATATGAAGGCTAAGGTCTCATCTACCGCCTCCGCTTTCAGGTACTGGGTTGTACCTTCCCAGATAAAAAGGGTCTTAAGGTTCCTGTTATAGCCACTTTCAAAAAGCCCTTCACTGAGCTTCCTTTTATCTAAATCGATGGGGACATATACCACATCATCTGGAAGGAACCCGAATATCCTCTTGACCTTCTCAACTTTAGCGCTCTGAGTGTACGGATGGTCCACTTCAAAGACCTTAGTCTTTCCTTTTAATCTGTCAACCCTATATGCTCTGGAATCGTAACCAGCCCCCAGGATAACCAGCTGCTCAATGCCGTCATCTATACACGCCTCCAGGTAATCGTCGATATATCGGGTTCGGGCTACAACGCCACTAGGTCCACCGGGAATTACCCGTTCAGCATACCAAAGAGCAATCTTTGTAAGCAGTCGACTCTTGCCCATAATGCTGAATTTTGTTCCAAGAAAATCCTTTGCAAAAGGGTCATGGCAAACTCGTTCATCCTCCGGTCTCATTAACTCCGCAGCCCTAAAGGCAGCGTTTGCTTCTGCTGTTGCGCTCGGTTTCCCTTCTTTCATACAATCACGCTCTTTTTCATTACCTCTCCCTACATAAAATTCGACTAATTAGAGACTGCTGGAATAGTCTCAATCAACCCCCTAGTCCCCCAATCTTGGGGGACTTCTAAAGCTGGGGGACACCCTCAGGCCCTTGGCAGGAAGAATCCTGCACCTCTTTTAAAGCGGTCTCGATATAGTGTATCAGCTATCTATCCGAACGAGATCAAAGATGATTCAGGCAAG
>JAVLBD010000230.1:0-1360 GCA_031581405.1 Dehalococcoidia bacterium | reverse complement strand
CACCAAAGCTTCTTTCAGGCCACGCCACATCAAGAGTAGCCTGAAAGGGCTGGCGATTGTTGTCTCTGTGGCCATAATTACTATCGTCGTCACCGAGCCCTATATCTTCATCGACTGGAACGAGTTTGTAGCCCAAACCGCTTGGGTCAGGGATGCAGTAGTCACTCGGGCCTCTGACTTGCCCTGGACTCGGCAATTTATTGACACCACCCCATTCCTTTATCACATAAGGCATCTGTCTATTTGGGGCATGGGCTTGCCCCTTGCGATAGCAGCTTTTAGTGGCCTCCTGTTCACTATAGCCCTGGCAGTAAAGCGACATCGTAAATCTGAGCTTTTACTTCTCAGTTGGCTACTACCTTTCTTATTAATAGTTGGCGTCATGGAGGTCAAGTTCATACGGTATGTATTACCGCTGGTTCCCTTCCTCTGCCTGGTTGCTGCCTATCTATTTTCGACCTTGTATGAGCGGTTGACGGGGAAATGGCGACCTTTCATTGTAGGCGTTATTGTACTGGTTGTTTTGTCTTCAGTGTTCTACTCTTTTGCTCACGCAAGTATCTATTCCAAGCCACATCCTGTCGTGCAGGCGACTGACTGGGCAAATGCCAATGTTCAACATGAAGAGATCGTGGCAGTTGAAGATTGGGAACATCTACTTTACTTGGGTCCCTATCAGGTAGTCACGCTTCGTCTCTATGATGAGGATAGCCTTGAGAAAATGGAGAAAATGGCCGAGCAGCTTTATTATGCCGATTACGTCATCGTGTTCACCAACAGGGCATATGGAACCATCCCCCGGTTGACGGAGCGTTACCCTCTAGGCTCCAAATACCATGAGCTTCTGTTTTCAGGGAAGCTTGGCTTTGAGATGGTCTACTGCGCCACTTCCTACCCAAGCTTTCTCGGCCTAACCTTCATGGATGATACGTTCACTCGTCCAAAACTACCTGTGCCGGAGGGTATGGATATATGCTCCCCTGGTGGTATCATTATTAACATGGGCTTTGCCGATGAGACATTCACGGTATTCGACCATCCCCTTTCGATGGTCTTTAGCAAGGTCACTGATCTAACACAAGGGGAACTTCTCGACCTTCTAATAGGCAATCAATAGCATTCTATGTTGCCCATCTTGAGGAGACCGCTGAAAAAGAAGTTCAGGATACTTCCTGCCGGGGGCTGGATGCCCTCCAGTTTTAAAAGTCCACCGAAATCGGGGGATTAGATTGATAGAGAAGTCTCTATGTCATTGCGAGCGCAGCGCGGCAATCCCGTTGGGGCAATCCCAGGAGAGTAGTTGATAGAGACCATTTCAAGAGTCTCCTAATAAATGGCACAGATAAGTATCGCATTAGAG
>JAVLBD010000022.1:0-14612 GCA_031581405.1 Dehalococcoidia bacterium | reverse complement strand
AGGTAGTCGTCAATGACCTCGGAGGTGAGGCGGACGGCAGCGGGGAATCCCATACCCCGGCAGACCAGGTGGTCAAGGAGATTAAGGATGCGGGCGGACATGCGGTAACGAACTACAACAGCGTTACTGACTTTCAAGCAGCAAAGAAAATTATAGATAGCGCTATCGATACTTTCGGTAGACTGGACATTCTCGTCAACAATGCCGGCTTCCTCAGAGACAGGATGACCTTTAAGATGTCCGAAGAGGAGTTTGATAGCGTTATCGCTGTCCACCTCAAGGGAACCTTCAACTGCGGTCGATGGGCCTGTCTATACTTCTACGAACAGAGCAAGGCAGGGAGTCCTGTAAACGGGCGCCTTATAAACACAGTTTCCCACGCCGGACTCGGCGGGAATCCAAGCCAGGGTAATTACGCATCAGCCAAGGGTGGCATTGCTTCCCTGACCATGGTTTGGGGCAGGGAGATGGCAAAATATAACGTCACTTCCAATGCCGTAGCCCCGATGGCCAGAAGCAGAATGACGTTGGGGGCTCCGATGACAGCCCAGATGATGGGGGAGAAGCCACCTGAAGACGGGTCATTCGATACGTTCGCTCCGGAGAATCTCTCTCCTCTCATCGCTTATCTTGCCAGCGACGCAGCTCAAGATATAACAGGGCGTATTTTCACCGTTTTCGGCGGCAAAGTTCAGGTATTCATACCATGGACGCCGGGGAACTTCGTAGATATAGGTAGGCAGTGGACTGTTAAGGAGCTGGGCGAGAGGATCCACGAGCTTGGAGACCTCTCCATGCCTCCGTTCCCAATGTAGGAAACGGCAGAGAATCCACCAGCAGTATAGGGACCGCCCGTAGTTCCGACGCCGAAGCGATCCTGTTATTGTAAGTCCATTCCTGGTTCCCAAGCGCAAACGGGAAGGTTGCTCTCTTTCTGTGCCCTATCGGCAATGCTATAATCTAAACGTGGATATTCTTGAGGGCTTAAACCCGGCGCAGCGGGAAGCAGTAGAGTCTGCTAACGGGCCACTTCTAATCCTTGCCGGCCCCGGGAGTGGCAAGACCAGGGTCATTGCCCATCGGGTCGCCTATCTTATCAAGGTCTGGGAGGTTAACCCTTATCACATCCTGGCGGTAACCTTCACCAACAAAGCAGCCCGGGAGATGAAGGAGCGCCTCTACCACCTCCTCGGCGATACGGTTGAGGATCTTACCCTTGGCACGTTCCACGCTATCTGCGCCCGCATCTTGAGGCGTGAAGGCTCGCATATTGGCGTGGAGCCAAGGTTTGTCATCTACGACGATGACGATCAGCTCAGCCTCATCAAGCGCAGCCTTGTAGATCTGGATATCGACCCCAAACGCTCCCCCCCACGTCCATTCCTCTCAGCGATATCCTCGGCCAAGAGCCACCTTACTGCACCCCATGATTATGTAAAGCACACCTATTTCGACGAAGTGGCGGGGCGGGTCTATCAGCGCTACCAGGAACTACTGGATGAAAGTAATGCATTAGACTTCGATGATCTCCTGATGAAGACCGTCTCCCTCTTTCGACAATGTCCTGATGTGCTACAAAAATATCAACAGCGCTACCATCATATCCTTGTTGACGAGTTTCAAGACACCAATACTGTTCAGTATAAGCTGGCCAAGCAACTGGCGGGTACATACCGCAATATCTGTGTGGTGGGCGATCCCGATCAATCGATATATTCCTGGCGATTTGCAGATATGAGGAACATCCTCAACTTCGAGAGCGATTATCCCGATGCCAAGGTAGTATATCTGGAGCAGAACTACCGCTCTACCAAAACTATACTAGAAGTAGCCGAGGCGGTAATCTCCGCTAATCGACAGCGAAAGGAGAAGGGGCTGTGGACAGAGAATGATGTCGGGGTGCCGCTCACCGTTGCCGAGGCGTATAACGAGCAAGAGGAAGCCCAGTTCGTTGTAGGACAGGTGGATAGCCTTGCCAGGCAGGGTTTATTCAAACCCGGCGATTGCGCCGTGATGTATCGCACCAATGCCCAGTCGCGGGCTATTGAGGAATCCTTTATCCGCTATGGGATGCCCTATAAACTGGTGGGCGGCACTCGCTTTTACGAGCGGCGCGAGATTAAGGATGTCATCGCCTACCTCAGGCTAATCCATAATCCCTATGACAGCGTTAGCCTGGCACGCGTCATCAATGTACCGACGCGTGGGATTGGCCCGCGTACAATTGATGAGCTGGAGCAATGGGCCAGAGGGCGCTCACTGCCTATCTATGCCGCTTTGCAGACGGTCGCTGACGAGGTTGAAATAACTAACTTCAGTCCACGTACTAGCCGGGTACTCACCGATTTCCTCGCCATAATTAATGAACTGATCGTGGCAAGCAGAGAGCTGAACATTGTTGAGCTTTTAGACCTCGTGCTGGAGCGCTCCGGATATAAAGGATATATCCTGGATCAGCCAGATGGGGAAGATAGGTGGGACAATATCCTCGAGCTGCGCACCGTAGCAAATGATTATCGCCATTTGGAGCCCGAGGATAGCCTCTCCTCTTTCCTGGAGGGTGTGGCTCTGGTATCTGACGTCGATAGTTACAATGAGAAGGTCGACGCGGTTACATTGATCACCCTCCATGCCGCCAAGGGTTTGGAGTTTCCAGTAGTTTTCATCGTGGGCATGGAGGAAGGTCTACTACCTCATCGAAGATCCTATGATTACCCGGATCAGATGGAGGAGGAGCGCCGCCTATGTTACGTGGGGATTACTCGGGCCAAGCAGCGGCTGTATCTGGTACGTGCCTTCCGCCGCAGGTCTCTCGGAAATACGATGGTGAACATGCCTTCACGCTTCCTCTCAGACATCCCCCCCCATCTGGTTATACCGCCTGACGGCGACAACAAAAGAATATCTCAGCCTGCGGCCATGCCCTCCCCTGCCCCTTCACCAAGGACAGCCTTTGGTGCCGGGGACCATGTACGCCATGCCAAGTTCGGTGAAGGGATTGTGGTAAACTGCCTCTCCACCGGGGAGGATTATGAGGTCACCGTAGCATTCAAGGGTGAGGCTGGTCTGAAGCGGCTGCTATTAAGCTTTGCTCCCCTGGAAAAGGTAGCGGCAATATAGCATGCACACATGTATTAAAGCGAGGCGGCAACGCTTGACAGCGGCACCATCGCTGATGTAGACTTTCTTTGGTTTGGCAATCGAGATTGGCTTACTGTTTTAACCAGGGATAAATGCTAAAGAGGTCGGAAATGAACAAGGGGTGTATCCAGAAAGTCCCTTGTACACTAAAAGGAAAGCCAGGTATGGTAGCATAACAGCACCACCTGGCTTTATTATATCCATAAAAAATAGAAGGAGGTAAATAAAGTGACAGAAGGCTCGTTGGTTACAGACAAACTTACGTCTCTAATCGGACAGGTGTCGCCACCCGCCGTTCTACAGGTGGAAGCTGGGGCTATAGCACGATACGCCGATGCGATCGACGATCCAAATCCCCTTTACCGCAATATAGAGTATGCAAAAAAAAGCCGGTATGGGGAGATCATAGCGCCCCCTGGATTCTTTGGCTGGCCGACCCAAGGGGGTGGGTTGGAAACAGGTGCAGTGATGGGCAAGGTATTGAACGCCGTATTCGAGAGCGGTATGATGCGCGTCCTCGATGGCGGCGTCGAGTTTGATTTCTACATTCCGGTGCGCGCCGGCGATACCTTGATCGTCTACGGACAGTTCGCTGACGCCCGGGAGCGGACAGGGAAGACGGGGAAGATGCTCTTCCTTACCATGGAACAAACCTATCTAAACCAGAACGGCGATATGGTGGCCAAGCAAAGGGCCACATTAATCTGCAGCTAAATAGGAGGAAACAATGGGGAAAAAACAGCTTTATTATGAAGATGTTGAGGTAGGTGGCGAGGTAACCCCGCTGGCCAAGGTGGCCTCAAGCCAGATGCTGGTGAAGTGGGCAGGGGCCTCTGGAGACTTCAACCCCCTACATTACGAGGATAGCTTTGCCACCTCTATGATGGTTGGCAGCCCCATCGTGCATGGCGCACTGAAGCGTGCCTGGTTAGGACATTTGATGACCGATTGGATCGGAGATGAAGGCACCATTAAGAAGCTCTCCTGCCAGTACCGAGCGATGGACTACCCACGAAAAATGAAGACCATGACTGAGCCTCATGAAGGGGAAACGTGGTGGTGTAAAGGGACTATTACCGGCAAGCGAGTGGAGAATGGCGAGCATATCGTAGAGTGCAACATCTGGGTTGAGAACGGAAAAGGGGAGAAGACCACACCGGGCAGTTCCGTTGTCGTTCTCCCTTCTAAGAAACGAGGTTGATGACAATGGGAGAGAGATTAAAGGAAAAGGTTGCCCTCGTTACCGGCGCCGGTCGAGGACTGGGGCGATGCCATGCGCTGGCCCTTGCTGCTGAAGGTGCTAAGATAGTCGTTAACGATCTGGGAGGCGCATTGGATGGCACCGGTGCCGCTAAGACACCCGCCGATGATGTGGTCGCCGAAATCAAGTCAATGGGGAGCGATGCGATAGCTAACTATGAGGATGTTGCTAGCTTCGAAGGCGCAGAGAAGATGGTCAAATGCGCCATCGACAATTTTGGCCGGCTGGACATCCTGGTTAATAATGCCGGTGTGCTGCGGGACCGCATGATTTTCAATATGAGTGAACAGGAATGGGACACAGTATTAAAGGTTCACCTCTATGGCCACTTCAATTGCGCCAGGCACGCGAGCACGGTGTTCCGACAGCAGCGGAGCGGGCGGATTGTAAATACCTCCTCTGCAGCGGGACTGGGCAATATGGGTCAGGCCAACTACAGTGCCGCTAAAGAGGGGATCGTGGGCTTAACACGCACATTGGCACGAGACCTGGGAAGATACGGAATCACCTGTAACGCCATCCGACCAATGGCCGGCACGAGGATGACCCTGACTCCAGAGCTTAAGGCAGCATGGGGAAAGAGCATGGGAGTAAGCGGTACCGATCTGGATAACTTCATGAAAACGATATTTACGCCGCCGGAGAATGTCTCCCCCTTTGTAGTCTTCCTCTGCACCGACGAGGCAGCGAATATTAACGGCCGCACCTTCTCCGTCATGGGAGGAGAGGTTCACCTCTACTCTGAACCTGAGTATATCAAATCCATCTATACGAAGGGGACGTGGACTGTAGACGAATTATGCGAGCTTGTGCCCGTTTCTTTGGCTTCTGGTTTGGAGAATCCAACACCACCGAAGACTTAGCAGAGCATACAATCCAGCAAGAAGCAGGGAGGATTATCCTTCCTGCTTCTCTTTTGTGGTTTGGTCACCTTCAAGCGAAGTGCGATTCTGCCAGGAGCTGCGACATATGTCCATGGTAATCAGGTTATTGTGAAACCTTCTACGCCGATTACATCGAACAAAGCCACATTTCTCAAAGCAGCGTTGTGCCCTGCTATTCCATTCCAGGGTATTCAGGTAAACCCTCTCGAGCTTCGTCGTGCTGAAAATATGATCCAGGAGAGTAGTGACCACATCGGTGCCATGACCCTGATCCCAGTAGTCGCGGTCTCCGATCATGATCCCCAACTCTACACCCCCCTTACGCTCATCGATATTGTAGTACATACAATTACCAATATGCTTACCGTCCAGGGTTTCAATGGCGAAGCGGCGCCGGCGTCGGCTAGGACGGGCAAGTTCATCGGCATAGTTATCTAAAAAATAAGCGAAGGGTATCCTCATTGTGGGGGCCGCGTCCAGGCGAGCGAGCTCCTCGTCGCTTCTCCACGCGTAGTCATTTTCAGCGTCCTCCAGCCTTTTCCCCCTGAGTATGACCTTTTGCCCTCTTAACATGTCAAACTCCGGCTATAAAATTCTGAAGGAGATTGGATCCTTACCAAAGCCTAGATCCTCTAAAGCATCCTCCGCAGCAGCTCGAATGTGCTCTTCGGGATGATTCAGGCATTCACCAAGGGCTGCCTCAGCCTCGCTTCCACCGATTATCCCCAGCGCCGCTATAGCGGATTGCTGAACCTGTGTATCAAGGTCATGGATAAGCCCCATCAGATGGGGCACTGCCTCCTCCTCACCTATCTCACCACATGCTACCGCTGCCTCAAAACGCATCTCAGTATCGGGATTGCCCAGTTCCGTTAGCAGCGTGGGAAGCCAGATTGGATCGCAATTCCTCCCCATTGCATAAATAGCACTTACCCGAATTTCAGTATCCTCACTGTGGTAAGCTTTCTGAATAATTTCCGTTACCACAGGCAGGCTCAGGGGAGCGATCGCCTCTATGGCTCGCCGCCGAACCTCAAGCCCTTCCTCCTGGTTATCGATCGTCATAATAAGTGCTTCCTCCACCTTAGCCCCATCATCAGGCCTCAATTTCTCCATCTCTGCAAGCAACGCAAACCTGCCCAGTGCCTGAGCGGCAGCAGCACGCACCGATTCCTGGCAATCCTCCTTAAGCATGGTGATAAAGCGATCGATAAGGGAGTTATTTTCATATTCCCATAACCCTTCGATGGCTTTTACCCGCACTATCTCATCGGGATCGCAAAGACAGGCCTCGAAGATAGCATCGAAGTTCAGCTTGGGTTCCTCCTCAGCAAGATCGACAAGATAATGCACGATCTGCCTCCGCCTTTCAAAACCCATGTTAATCCATGCATCGAGAAACAGTAGCAGTTCCTCCGGTGATAAATTAGAAACATTTGCTAGCTTGGAAGGAATTATGGGCTTACTTTCATCACGAAGTTCAGCGAGATTGTTGAAAAAAGAGTCTAAAGGCAAGGACGCCTCCTCGTTATCCCTTACTAGCCACTGCCAGGCTTGATATATAGAGAGGCGGGAGCCTGAGCACCCCGCCAACCCATTGCGCTTCGCTACCGACGGCAACGAGCCCCTTTAGGGCATCATAGATATTTCCCGAGACCATAGTATCCTTCACGCGCCCCACGATCTCCCCACTCTCCACCTTATATCCCAAGAGGACGTTTCCGCTGAACTCGCCCCCTAAAACATTCCCCTGACCCGCCCCAATGAGCATCTCGACTACCAGCCCCTCCTTTATGTCCCGGATCATTTCCTTGAAGGAGGTGTCCCCCTCTTCGATCACAAGAGCGCTTACCGATGGCGTAGGCATTCCCCCCCGGGACCGGCTGCCGCTACCGGTACTCGTGGCACCCGCAATGGCTGCAGTTTGCAGGTCATAGAGGAAATTTGCGACCACCCCACTCTCGATGAGGGCTGTCCTCTGGCTGGGTATCCCCTCATCGTCGCAGGGACGGCTGGCGGGGCGGTAGTTGAGGGTGGCATCGTCCCATATAGAAATCCTCTCATCGAAGATAAGCTCTCCTCTCCTACCTACCAGTGGTGAAGCCCCTTCCACGACCATCTTGCCGTTAACCGCTAGTGCCAAGGGCGAAAGCAGAGCGCTTGCTACGCCTTTAGGGGTCAGTATCACGGGTAATTTCCCCGTTATTACCGATGCAGTACGTTTCGCAAGCTCTAATTGCTCGATGACCGCATCGGCTATCTCCTGGAATTCCCTTATCGGGCGGCATGAGCTGTTGCTCTCTCCAACAAAGAGCATATCAGTGTCCCGAATCAGTGTCCCTTCTATGCTGATGGAAAAATGGCTCTTGCGGTAGCTGGCGTCGCCGCCACGGGAGTTTAGAATGTGTACTGTGCCCACGCTCTTGGTAACACCAGCCTCGCAGACCAGCTCCGGGGTGTGGCTACGCAACCTGTCTATAAGCGAGTTACCCATTTCAACCATATCCTCTATGGCCACGGACTCTACATCATCATCGTAGATCTCAATCTGAGGGTAGTCTTGCGCTGCAGGAAGTGTAAATTTCGCTACGGCGCCGAACTGTGCAGTCTCTACTGCCATATCGACCAGCGCCTGGGGGTCATCGAGCCTTGTGGTATCAGATAAACCGATCTTCCCATCCTTGACAATGCGCAGGGAGACGGAGGTAGATTCGCTGGTCTCCAGCATCTTCAACCGGTTGGCTTCGAAACCGACCGGGACCTCTTTGGACGAGACGAGGAATACCTCTGCCTCCTCAGCCACCTTTTTCGCTTTATTTATTATCTCTTCTATTCCCATCTTTTCCACACTACCTGCTAGTTTCCTCCCACCAGGCACTTCTGAATTCGGATGTGGGGGCTGCCATTGGAGACGGGTAGGGGAGATTGTCCCCCTTTGCCACAACCACCACCCTGGTTCATCTCCAAATCATCACCGATGGAATCGATATTCTCCAGGGTATTAAATACATTTCCGCTAAGCATCACGGGTCGGAGTAGCTCTGCTAGCTTGCCATTACGAATCATATAGGCTTCGCCGGCAGAGAAGGTGAACATTTCCATACTGGTCATCCCCCCATACCAGTTTTTCGCATAGACCCCTTCTTTGATATCGGCGACCATATCTTCGAAGGAGACGTTCTGTGGCTCAATGAGAGTGTTGGTCATGCGAACAATAGGGGGATGGTGATAGTCGAGAGCACGGGCGTTTCCTGTGGGTTTCTCGCCCATTTTAGCCGCGGTCTCCCGGGAATGAAGCCGCCCCACCAGCACCCCCTCCTTAATAAGATAGGTCTTGGCAGCAGGCACCCCCTCATCATCATATTTATAGCTGCCCCGAAATCCGGGGATAGCAGCGCCATCCACTATGTTGAGATGCTCACCGCCGAACTTCCGTCCTAAAAGCATGATCTCCTTCATGCGCTCGTTTTCATAGACAAAATCGGATTCGGAGAGGTGCCCGAAGGCCTCATGGACGAAGACCCCGGCAAGAACCGGATCAAGGATTACCGTGTATTCCCCCCCCTTGACCTGGGGCGCAGAGAGCAGCGTTACAGCTCGCTGGGCCGCCTCCGTTACCTCCTGATGAAGCCCTTCTATAGAGCCAAAATCGCCGCTTGAACCCGTGCTGAGCACTATCTGCTGTACGTTACCATCCTCCCGGGCGATAATCATGAAGCGTATCGATACGTCTACCCTTGTTTGCTCGATATAACTACCCTCGGAATTGGCGAATATCACCGATTTCTTGCCGTCTCCATAGGCGATTACAGAGGTCTGAACTTTAGGAGTGGTCCAGATGAGTTCGTTGTACTCATCGAGGAGCCGTTTTTTCTGCGCCAAAGGAATAGCTGTGGGGTCTTTCTTTATCCGGGGTATCACCATATCTACTACCGGAGCCACCGGGCTTAGTTTGCTCTCCTCTTTCCCCACCAACCTTGCCTGCTTCACCGCCAGCGCTACCTTGTCCCGTAATCCGATTGGCTCATTAAAGCTGACAAAGCCCCACCCTCCCCTCACCAGAGCGCGAGCATTCCCCCCAAGGCTGGTGCTTCGCCCAATATCCTCCAGTTCCTTTCCACGGTACTGAATATGGCTCGCTTCTCGCTCCTCGATGCGGACCTCAATATAATCAGCGTCCTGCCCCTTCAGGGCGTCAGCGATCTTGTCGCGTATTTCCTTATTTGCTGTCACTTAAAACCTCGATTCATATGAGACTGTGAAATAATCTCAAACGACCCCCAATCCCGATTATATCGGGGCACTTCTTTTTTTAAGCGGTCTATATATATGATGTATAATCGGGATGTATAATCGGAGTTCCTACTTATGCCCAATGCACCAATCAACTTTGTTTGTCTTTAGTGGCAGGCTCAGTTTACCGAGAGAGCAGGCCTATTGTCAATAATTGGTCTACACGTTTATCCTATGCTAGAATAGCTTAATACGCTTTCCAGAGTACAAGTGATGGAAAATCTGGATCTGATTATCCTGGTCATAGTTCTGATTGCCGCCTTTATCGGCGGGGTAATTGCCCGTCGCCTCGGATTGCCGGTCATATTAGGCTATCTTATTGGAGGCATTGCTGTCGGTCCCTACGGTTTTCATTTGGTTCATGATGTGGAACAGATCAGTACTGTGGCAGAAATCGGAGTTGTTCTTCTCCTTTTCACCCTGGGCCTGGAGTTCTCCCTTAAAACGATGAGGCGCACGGGGCAAGTCGCCATCATCGGTGGCATAGTTCAGATCCTCACTACAATAGCTCTGGGTTTAGTAATCGGTATTTTGCTTCAGTGGCCACTGCAGGAAGCAGTTTTATTTGGCTTCTTCATCGCCCTCTCCAGCACCATGGTCGTGCTCAAGCTCCTTATGGAGCGGGGCGAGCTGGACACAGCTCATGGCCGCATCATGATAGGCATCCTGCTCGTACAGGACCTGGCAGTGATACCGATGATGGTCATCATTCCTGTCATCGGAGAATCAGGTTGGGTAACTGCACTGGGTATAGCGGTGCTAAAAGCAGTGCTTTTCCTTGGAGGGATGCTTGTTCTCGGGCTGTGGGTCCTGCCACGGGTAATGAGGCGGGTGACAGGGCTGCGTTCCCGCGAGCTTTTCCTGCTGGCAGTATTTGGACTAGTTTTAACGGTGGCTTTTGCCAGTGATTACTTCGGGATATCACTGGCATTAGGTGCTTTCGTGGCCGGGTTGCTGATAAGCGAGTCAGAGTATGCCCATCAGGCCCTCGCCGAGATGGTCCCTCTACGCGATATCTTTGCCACCCTGTTTTTTGTTTCTCTGGGCATGCTTGTCGATCCACGCTTCCTGGTGGAGCATGTGGGGGCGGTCAGCGTCGTGGTAGCAGCGATTGTCGGTGGCAAGTTTATTATCTGCTCCCTTATACCAAGGCTCTTCGGTTATAGCTTCAAGACCATGTTGTACGTCGGTGCCGGGATGTTTCAGATCGGGGAATTCAGCTTCGTGCTGGCTGCAGCCGCCCTGAGCGCGGGTGCTATGTCCAAGTACTTATATGACTTGACCTTAACCAGCGCGGTTATTACTATATTACTGACTCCCTTCGCCCTGGGAGGGGCATCGCTTCTCTATAGAAGGCTCAGCCAGGGGAAAAGGTTCGCCCGTATTTTGGCCGATCTCACCGATCCTCACTTCAGCCGGGGTTTCCAGCTTAGTAACCACGTGGTTATCTGCGGGCATGGCCTCGTCGGGCGAAATCTGGGTATGGTTCTGGAGCGAAGGAGCTTTTCCTGTCTAGTGATCGATAACGATCCGAGGATTATCGATACCCTCCATGCTAAAGGTGTGCCCCACATCTATGGGGATGCGAGTAACCCTGAGATACTCTCACGGGCTGTTCTGGATAAAGCAAAGGTGTTGGTGATCACCTTCCATGACCCCACCGCAACAGAGCTGACGGTGAGGAACGCATTAAAGATTAACCCCAAGCTGGATGTGGTAGCCCGGGTTCACTTCGATGACGAGGCACAGACGCTTCGCACCCTTGGTGTAGCCGAGTTGGTACGCCCTGAGTATGAGGCTGGCCTGGAGATCGTGCGCCACACCTTGCATCGCTTTGGCCTAACCGGCCCTGAGATTCAGTTTATTATCAACGCCCTCAGGGAGGAGGGGCTCGTTTGAATTTAGAAGGAGGCTCGTTTGACTCAGATTATACTAGTCAGGCATGGGCAGACTGAATGGAACAAGCACGAGAGGTTCCGGGGGTGGATAGACATCGAGCTGGATGAGACCGGGCTAAAGCAGGCGGAGGCAGCAGCACCGAGGATCGCGCAATGGGAGGTGGAAGCTATCTATTCAAGCCCCCTTAAACGAACAATGGCCACCGCACAGATTATCGCCAACCGTCTTGGCCTCCCTGTAGTGCCGCTTGAGGGGATTATTGATATGAACTTTGGTGTTTGGCAGGGGCTCTCCATCGGCGAGGTAAAGCAGAATGACCCTGAGCTCTTTGAACTCTGGCATAATAGCCCCCACAGGCTTGAGATTCCTCAGGGAGAGAGCCTGGAGGAAGTGCGTAAAAGGGCTGTTGCCACTATCGATGACATAGCGGCGCGGCACGAAAATGAGATGGTTACCCTGGTAACTCACCGGGTCGTCTGTAAGGTGCTCCTTTGCCATCTTCTGGGACTCGATAATTCCTACTTCTGGCAGATAGAGCAGGCAACTACAGCAATCAACCTTTTTGAAATTAGGGAGGGGAAAACGACCGTCACCTTGATCAACGATACTTGCCATTTGAGAACACTATGACCATAAATGAGCTTATCCCTCTTTTAGGACAGGAGTATGGCCTCCCCCAGTGGCACTCGCAACGCGACCCACTGTCCGAGCTAATCAGGACTATTCTTTCTCAAAACACATCGGACGTGAACTCTCACCGGGCATTTGATAGCCTAGTTTCGACATTCGGCACCTGGTATAGGGTGGCAGAGGCAAGTATCGATGAGATCGCTGCAGCCATCGCGTGCGGCGGGCTTAGCAGGATTAAGTCACCCAGGATCAAGGCAATTCTCGAGGTAATTCTGAATAGTCAAGGCTCCCTGGACATTGGATTCCTTGGTCAACTCCCACTACCTGAGGCCAGGGCATGGCTTCAAGCGCTACCCGGGGTTGGACCAAAAACGGCGAACTGCGTGCTTCTATTCTCTCTGGGAATGCCAGCACTGCCGGTTGATACGCATGTTTACCGGGTCTGCAGACGCCTGGGGCTTATTGACCCAAAGGTCTCGCCGGCACGGGCCCATCAGATACTGGAAGAGCTCATACCAGCGGAGGCGATCTATCAATTTCACATCAACGTATTGGCGCATGGCAGAAGGGTATGTAGGGCGCAGCGCCCCCGATGCAGTGATTGTATACTTCTGGAAGGGTGTGTCTATGGAAAGGGAACAATTCGAGCAACTGGTAGCTGAAGCGATTGAAAGCTTGCCGCCGGAGTTCCTGGAGAGCCTGGAGAACATAGATATAGTAGTCCAGGATTGGCCGACCCGCGATCAGCTGGCTAGCGTCGGACTGCGAGGAAGGGGAGAGCTCTTAGGCCTTTATGAGGGTATCCCACTGACCCGAGAGGGGAAAAGGCATGCGATGACTGTGCCGGATAAGATAACCATTTTCCAGAAGCCTATTGAAATGACATATCGCTCCGATAGCGGAATAGTGCATGGAGTTGCAGAAACGGTACGTCATGAAATAGCACATCACTTCGGGATTAACGATGAAAGGCTGAAAGAGATAGAGCGGTCAAAGAGGAGAGCGAGGAGAAACTAACTGATGTA
This sequence comes from Dehalococcoidia bacterium, assembly GCA_031581405.1. Classification (GTDB taxonomy): domain Bacteria; phylum Chloroflexota; class Dehalococcoidia; order E44-bin15; family E44-bin15; genus JAAXQM01. Next base: position 1,479 of record JAVLBD010000022.1, on the reverse strand, counting down.
ACGGAGGTGCAATCGTCATGATAGTGAAAGTAGGCATTATAAACGTTACCGGCTATATAGGTATGGAGCTTGCCCGGATCCTTCATCAACATCCCCAGGTCGATGTCCATTCGATTACGGGGAGAAGCACGGTAGGGCAGAAGTTGGGAGAGGTACTGCCCCACCTTGCCGACATGAATCTGACGATCGAGCCTGATCTTGGAGAAGTAACGTTGGTCTTCTCGGCGCTCCCACACAAGACGAGCACCGAAGCCGTCGTATCATCGCTGGAGCGGGGCATTAAGGTAATCGACACCAGTGCTGACTTTAGACTTAGGGAGGCTAAAGACTATGATGAGTGGTATGGATTTACCCATCCCGTCCCGCAGCTTCTCGGTGAGGCTGTTTATGGCCTGGTTGAATTTCATCGTAAACAGATCGCCTCAAGCCGCCTGGTGGCTAATCCCGGATGCTACCCCACCAGCGCTATACTAGCCCTGGCCCCCGTAGTTAAGGAGGGTCTCATCGAGCCAGATATAATAATAGATGCCAAGTCCGGGGTCTCCGGTGCAGGGAGAACGCTAAGCCTGAGGACCCATTTCGCCGAGGTGAATGAAAATGTCTCTGCCTATGCCCTTGAGGGGCATCGCCATCTGCCTGAGATCACTCAGGAGCTTGGCAGATTGAACCCGGCCCTTGCACTTTCGGTGACCTTTGTCCCCCATCTTATACCGATGAGCCGGGGTATGCTCGCTACATGCTACGCCAGAATTAAAGCCGGGCAGGGCGGTGTGGAGGAGTTAAAAAAGAGGGTGATGGAGCTTTACCGGGATTTTTACCGGCACGAACCCTTTGTCCGGGTCGTTGACGCTCCTCCCCAGACCAAGCAAACCCTGGGCACAAACCTGTGCTTAATTCGCCCCACAATTGATCCCAGGACGGAGCGGCTCATTGTTATTAGCTGCATCGATAACTTGATAAAAGGAGGGGCCGGTCAGGCGGTGCAGAATATGAACCTTATGCTTGGCCTCCCGGAAGGGATGGGGCTCGAAGGGTCTGCAGTCTATCCATAGGCAAGCTATCCCCGCTGTGTTAATATATTAAAGGTCGAAAAGGCCCCCATCGTCTAGCGGTCTAGGACGTCAGCCTTTCAAGCTGGAGACAGGGATTCGAGTTCCCTTGGGGGCACCACTCCTTCCGCCGATTTCTGAACGCAGGTGAGTCTCTTTTTAGACTCATATAATCAGTTTGCTTAACAGTTTGCTTAACAAATTGCTTAACTTTTCGTAGCTGTTCCACGTTTGAATTATTACTGTAATTTTGCTTAACTTTTTTCATTGCTATCCCCTTTCTTCCTTTTCAGTTTCCTCTTGCTTATACCATGATTCGCATATTTGACACGTACCTTTGAATGTCTTCCTCAGAGCAAGTACTCTCAGCGTTTCTATTAGCTCATATGGATTCTGTTCGGAAAGTTCATATAAATTTTTTGACTCGAGT
>JAVLBD010000229.1:0-1539 GCA_031581405.1 Dehalococcoidia bacterium | reverse complement strand
TCCATTGGAGCGCCGTGCTCATCTGATCCACCGGCCAGATAACGCCGCAAAGGAGTATTTGAGGGAATATGATCAGGGGAATAAACTGAACCATCTGGAATTCGTTACGGGCAAATGCGGAGATAAATATACCTAGATTGACTCCTACGGTGACTACTATGATCTGAAATATGCAGATCCGCCATAGAGACCCGGGGGCATGATGTGCACCTAGTGCGTAGATAGTGAAAAGAACCACCACCAGGATCTGTATCAGCGCCAAAATAAAGAAGCCAAGCAGATAGCCGACCACCATATCAACGCGCGATACCGGCGACGCCATCATACGCTCCATCGTACCCTGGGATCTTTCGCGGAGAAAGCTTATGCCGGTAAGCATGAAACTGAATAGCAGACCCATAGTGGCCAGCAGTGGCGGGTAGGCGTTGTTCAGGAGGCTGCTTTCACCTGGAAAGCTGTAACGGAGGAGTGTCATTATCACTAATGGAATAACCAGAATGATCACTATGGTGCGGCGGTCGCGGACTAGCTGGCGTACCACCCTCAGGGCAATTGACAAGGTATTACTTAGACTCATTACCTTCTTCCATGCTACGAACAAAATAGAGGAAGGCATCTTCCAGGGTCGCTTCAGGTTGACCTGTAGCCTGCCTGAGTTCGTAGGGTGCACCCTCAGCGATGATCTTGCCATCGCGCAAGAAGGCAAGGCGGTCGCAGTGGGCGGCGTCATCCATGGTGTGGCTGGAGATGATTATTGTGACGCCCTGCTTGTTCAGGTTTTGGAAATACTCCCAGAATGTGACCCTTAGCTTTGGGTCAACCCCTACTGTGGGCTCATCGAGGAAGAGCAATGGCGGCCTATGGACCATAGCGCAGGCAAGACTAACCCGCTGCTTCATTCCTCCACTCAGGTTATATATTGAGTCTCCTCGGCGTGGCCACAGGTCGACCAGTTGGATAGCCTCCTCGACCTGCTTACGTCGCGTGTCTCTGTTCCTTACGCCATATATACGGGCGAAGAAGTCCACATTCTGAGCTATTGAAAGCTCGGCATATAGCGAAGCAAGCTGTGGCATGTAACCGATATAGCGAGACATTTTGCGGGACGGGGGCTGTCCCAGCGTATGGATGGTGCCGTATTTTGGTTTAAGTAAACCGACAAGTAGCCTTATCAGCGTGGTCTTCCCTGAGCCGTTAGGGCCGAGAACCCCGAAGCTCATTCCTTGCGGTACCTCAAGGGATAACTGATCAACCGCTTTTAGATTCTTATAATTGAAGGATAAATCATCTACCTTTATAGCGGGCCCGGTGTATTCATGACTTGTCATATTAGCTGTATCTCAATAACCGCATTCTAGTGACAAAGGATAAATTGAATCTACTAGGTTTGTCAAATGACCGTGTTATACCAGTGCTATGGAGACATATCTATGGAGCCGTATCGCCATAATTCTGAGACCGCTGAAAAAGAGATGCAGGATACTTCCTGCCGGGGGTCCGGGGGTGTCCCCCAGCTTAAGAAGTCCCCCAAAGATTGAG
>JAVLBD010000228.1:0-1578 GCA_031581405.1 Dehalococcoidia bacterium | reverse complement strand
GCCAGCCCTGGCTTCAAACCCGGGTAATCAAATCGATGTGACACCGGAAACCCCCAATACCTACTATATAGGTGACACCATCACCTATAACGTCACCATAAGCAACCTTCATGGATCACAGACCATGAATGTGTCAGATGTGTATACTGTGCTACCAAATGGCTCGATAGTGGACGCCGGGTTGACCCCCTTCCAGTTGCCCGCAGGGGAAAGCAGAACGTACTATCCCACATGGGTGGTTGATGTGTCTGGCGTGTCAGCAGGTGGGATAGTTACCGCAACATCTATCTTTAACGGCGTTCAGTTGGCCTCGTTTCCTGACCCCTTTACGTCCGTAGCGACTAAGACCTCACTGATCATCCAGCCCTGCACCAACGTCAGCATCACAGCTAATCAGACGACGATCCTCTCCGGTGACCCGGTGTTGCTCACCATCACCGAGGAAAACTGCGGCGATGTGGCCCTGACCGACCCCGAGGTTAGACTGGATACCAGTGGCGCAGGAAGCGTCTGGTTGGATGAGAACTCCGCAGATTTTGTTGGCGGTGATACCGGCAGCGATGGCGTGCTCGGTGTTGGCGAGACCTGGGAATGGCAGAAGACTGTCAACCCAACCGCTGCCACTACCTACACTGCCGTCGGCTACGGCTTTGATCCTCTGGGCAACGATGTGACCTGGTGCGCTGATCCTGGATCGCCCCCGGTAGGTATCTACTGTAGCCAGGGCGAGAAGGACGATGTGGGTGTTACCATCGTAGATGCCCGCATCTCCATAACGCAAACCGATACAAACAAGGTTGGTGATAGCCACGACTTCACGGTGCTCGTTGAGAAGAATGACGGCTCTGGCTGGGCTGCTGCCGATGGTGTGTCAGTGACCGGCAGCACCAACTTCGGCACGATAACGAGTACGAATCCCGCCGCGACTGATGGTTCGGGGCAGATGACTATCACCGTAAACTCGTCTTCTGTTGGCACGGCTACCGTCCATGCCTCGGGCACGGTGAATGTCGGTGGTATCAACATCGCTGTTGCTACTGATGGCTATGGTGCCTATACCGTTTCTAATCAGAAGACCTGGGTAGATGCCCGCATCTCCATTGTGGAGAGCGGAACCAACCCCGTCGGCACTCCCCACGACTTCACCGTAACCGTTGAGCAGAATGAGGGGACCGGCTGGATAGCGGCTCCTGGTGTGTCAGTGAACGGTAGTACCGACTTCGGCACGATATGGAGTACGCTTCCTGCAACTACCAATGCTTCGGGACAGATGACTATCACCGTCAACTCGTCTGTCGCGGGCACGGCTACTGTCCACGCCTGGGGCACGGTGAATGTCAGTGGTATCGACATCGCTGTCGCCACCAATGGCTATGGTGCCTTTGTCGTGGATAACGTCAAGACTTGGGAAGGCGGAGGGCAGGGCTGCACACCAGGGTTCTGGAAGATCCAGCCCAACTTCGAGCCTACCAATTGCTGGTGTGACACGTACGATCCGGGTCCAGGTGACCCTACATTGGTCGGTGAAGTGTTCATTATTCCAGCTTCACTAATCGATACCAAAAAAGGCCCAGACCC
>JAVLBD010000227.1:0-1596 GCA_031581405.1 Dehalococcoidia bacterium | reverse complement strand
AACTCGTTAGCGATGCAAAAACCGCAGGTCGTTAAGGCACTAGAGGGTGACTTGCCCCATTTTCACTTGACTTCAAGTTAACACTAGCATAAACTCGGTGAACATCAAACATAGATATCACTACAAGGAGGTTAGCCATCGAACAAATAGGACCAACGGACCCATATTTTGTTACCGTGCTTCTATGGCTGGCAAGAACCGCGTTTTACGCGTTCGCTAGCGCCTTCCTGCTCTGGATCGGAATCCGCGTTCTTGATGTGCTTACACCCCGTATCCACGAGAGACAGAAAATAGGGGAGAGCCCCATCTCAACCGGCCTGTTTATCGCTGGCTTCTTCATTTTCACTGGACTGGTGATACACGGGGCAGCTACACTTCCGTTTACAACGGGTGCTTCTCCCGTGGTGATTGTGTTCAGCCCCGTAAGGCTCGGGCTGTTAGTCGCAGGCTTTTCCCTCAGTGTCCTCGTGGGTATCGCCTTGTTCAACATCCTCGATTGGCTGACGCCAAGGATACCATTTCGAGGGGTAAACACGGAGCCAATAGCTGTGGGGCTTTACGTATTCGGATATTTGGTATTCTTTGGGCTGGTACTCCATGCTGCCCTAACAACCCCTCTCGGGTAGATATACAATGCGATCACTAAGGATCTTCATAGTCCTGATAATAGTCCTGTTCATCGCGCTCATACCCGCCTATCTCTGCCTTGCCTCGCCGTCCGCAGACTTCTATTACGAAGGCAATGATATTTTCGATAACTGGCGTGTATCCAGAACGAGGGCAAATGGCGATGACGGTTATATGGGGGAAATATACACCAGTCCATGGTGGCCACCCGAGAGTACCCGACCATTAATAACTTTTGAGAGCCTGGGTGAGTGGGCTGACACAGCATATGGTCTGGGGCAGGAATTCGCCGATGAGTATCCGGATCATAATCAAAGGGCTGAGCAAATATTCTTCTTCGTGAGGAATAAAGTTCGCTATGTATCGGACAAAGACCAGTTTGGTATCAACGAGTACGCCTTAAATGCTGATGAGTTGGCTAACAGCATTATTGATGAAGGACAGTCCTTCGGTGACTGTGAGGATATGGCCATCCTTTTAGTGGTCATGTATAAAGGTGCAGGCTTTCGCTCAGCGATCGTTGATTGTAAAGAACACGTGGGTGCCATGGTACAGCTGCCGGATTACAGAAAGGCAAACGTGGTCTTTGATTTAAATGGCGAGTCGGGTTGGGTGTGGGCGGAGGCAACAGGCAGTACTAATCCACTTGGCTGGTTTCCACAAGGCCAGTTGCAGGGGGATCTTCTGGCATATGAGATATCCGACGAGTCCATATCACTATGGGATTCGACAGATGAGAAACCGCCACCCCAGCCGGCGCCAATAGGAAATAACCCCGATATAACCTCTTTGGAATCGCTCTTCTCAGTTGTTATCGCTCTCATTTTCATTGTCGGCCTCTTTATGATGATCATTTTATTCCTAAGGAGGCGACGAACATAACGGCTCTTATACGAACCAATGATCACAAAATGGAAAACCTGCGCTAATAAGTTAATGAGTCGAAACCGCATTAATAACGCTTTTCAG
>JAVLBD010000226.1:0-1600 GCA_031581405.1 Dehalococcoidia bacterium | reverse complement strand
AGAATCAAGGTTATGATCGCCGCTGACGTATGGAAGTATAAGTGGGGTTCCGCTACACCAGTGGCAAAAAGGCCGGGGGCAATAGCGGCTATCATACTGTAAAAGTAAGCCACCGAGGTGCCCACAGCAACCAGGGTATTCATATCAGAGGTTTTATGCTTCAGGGCACCCCATGCCCCTCGATAGAAGCGCAAACCCGCCCAGAACTGCACTGGCGTAGCCAGAGCTAATAGCAAATAAGACTTGCTAACAAATGAAGGCCCCCAGCCTAGAGCCATGATTGATGCGGTGAGGATAGCAGCGATGATAAATTTATTCCTTATAACTCGAATCTCACGCTGGGCAGCAGTGGTCACATCCTCCAAAGCCTCCGCCTCGGGGCCAAGTTCATAGCCGGCTTCTTTTACCGCCCGTCTCATGTAAGCCAGCCCCGTTCCTTCCACGTACTCCACGGTAGCCTTCTCAGAGGCCAGATTCACGCTGGCCGAAATCACCCCTGGCACGCCGGAGAGAGCCTCTTCTACCCGGGCAACACAGGAAGCGCATGTCATGCCACCTACCGGGAATATGGACTTTTTAGTGGCGACCCCATACCCCAACTGCGAGACAGTATCCTTAATCTTGGCAAGGTTAACCTTTTCGGGGTCGTATTCTATAGAAGCTTTCTGCGATGCGAAATTGACGTTGGCTTCCTCTACCCCCGGGGTGTGGGAAAGACCCTTTGCGACTGTACGTGCACAAGTAGTGCAGGTCATCCCGGTTATATGGATTGAAGCCTTGTTAGCCTTCTTGGGACTAGTCCTAGCAGCCATTATCTTTTACCCGCCCCATGTCTCAATTACTTAAGGTTATCCAGAATTTGCGGTGAACGGTGAAGTAACCTAAATTCCTGCTGGGATGCAGTTTATTACAATTTCACAACACTTTCGACGATTGCCCCGGGCTGCTCTCCTCTTTTAGATAGCTGAGAATCAAGTTGGTATTCCATTTCCAGCTCAATAAACAAATTAACCTCGTTTTTCCTCTTCCTTCAACAGATCATCAAATACATCAGCATGATATATTTCGTGATCTCTTATGCGGGTAAGGAGCTCTTTCAGATCCGGCTCTTCAATTTCTTTGGCAGCGCGGTCATATTCAGCCGCCACCTTTTTCTCAATCTTGATATCTGCCCGAAGCATATCAGCGGTCTTGGTGGATTTATCCACTTTGGTGTGCTCAACCTTGGGACTGCCTTTTTTGGCAACCATCTCTTCAGACAGCCATCCCAGGTGCTGCATCTCATTTATCGCCTGATCCTCCATCTCCTTCCTGACATCTTCACTGGAGGTCATATATGAGTGGATAAGGTACTGTAGAATAACAGTATATTCATGCTCGATGCCCCAATCGAGGACTTGGGTAACCTTGTCCTGCTGAAAGCCCCTTAGATCCTTGATGCCTTCTCTCCGAGCCTTAGTCACGAAGTGTTCGAAGTCACCATGGTGTGACTTTTCATCAGAAAGTATTCGCTTCAACAGGCGTTTTATCTTGGGACTGGTGATGGCTTTGATGTGTTCTTCATACATGACAATCGCGTCTTTCTCTTGCAGCACATCGT
>JAVLBD010000225.1:0-1668 GCA_031581405.1 Dehalococcoidia bacterium | reverse complement strand
TTCTCTTTTACAGCGAGAATCGCTTCGGCGAGGGAGCGCGCCTCCCCGTGCGGCATACGGATTAGAAAGTAGGTGAGACGCTGGGCAGTCTTGGGGCCGATACCGGGCAGCTTATGGAACTCCTCGATGAGCCGAGCCACCGGCTGAGCGGTGGGCACGAAATCGCTATTCAAAACAGGCCTCCCATTCTCGCCCTATTAACTGACTCGGGTAGGTAAGACATCGATCTGGATGTTGATTTGTCCGGCTTCCCTTTTCGACCTTTTCTAAGTCAGACCGGGGATATTTAGACCGCCGGTCAGTTCGCCGAGTCGGCTTGCCGCAAGCTCCTTCGATTTCTTTAGCGCCTCGTTCATGGCGGTGAGGACCAGGTCCTCCAGCATTTCTGTATCTTCCGCTGCCTCGGGCAAGATCTTTACCGATTGAATCTGCTGCTGTCCCGTCATCACCACCGTTACCGCTCCGCCGCCTGAGCTGGCCTCCACCGTGGCCTTTTCCAGTTCCTGCTGCACCTTCTCCATTTTTTCCTGAAACTGCCGGGCCTGACGCATTAATATTTTGTTCATTCATCCTCCTCGTCAATTATTTTCGCCCCCATTTGAAGTGCCGCCTCAACCAGGTGTCCCCGTGTTTTTGCCTTTCTCTCGGTGAGCACGCAGCGAATTTTATAGGGTTGCCCGAATACTTCGCTCACCTTCGCTTCCACCATGTGGCGGTACTTGGGGTCTTCGATCTTCTCCTTGTGGAAGTCGTAATAGAATCCCAGTATCAGGGTATCGTTTTCCACGGACAATGGCTCGCAGGCGCTTCTCAAAAGGGCATCGAGGTTTCCCGCTGAGCCCATCCCCCGCGTAGCATCGACTACCTCCCTCCAGCGGCTGCGGAAGTGCTCGATATCGGTTTCTCCCAATTTCCCGGGTGTCGTCTGCTTCTCCTCAGTCGGCTCTGGAGTGGTGGCGGGTTCTTCCACAGCTTTTTGGGACTTTGTAGCTTTTATCGGCGTCTCTTCTGTCAACGCAGGGGTAATTGTGGGTTCCTTCTCTGTTTTCCTGGACTGTGCTGGCGGTGCCGGTTTTTCCTCAGTTATTTCGATCTTTTCCGGCGTTGCGGGTATAGCTGTTGTTATCGGTTTCCCCTCGGGCAGGGCGCACTCCACGAAGGCCAGTTCCAGGGGCAGGGGTGAAAAACCATCGAACTGCAGTTCCACCTCGCGAAATAGCCTCGCCGCTTTCGAGAGCTGGGCCATAGGCGCCCTCTCTGCCGTGCTCCTCATGTCGGCAAGTGTCTCCTCGGGCAGGTCAATGGCCGCTGCAGCACCCGCTTTCATAAGGAGCAGCCCTCTTAGATACTCCACCAGTTCCCGATTGAATTGCTTCAGGTCGAGGCCATCCTGGGTAACGCTATTTATAGTTTGAAGCCCCGCGGCGATATCCATATCGACGACGTGCTTAGCCAGCTCAAGAGCGCGAACGTCCCCGGTGATTCCCATCATCGCTTGAACTTGAGGGAGGTCGATCTGGTAGCCATAGTAGGCAACCAGCTGCTCCAGCAGGTTTTCGGCATCCCGCAGGCTGCCGGTGGCGCTCCTGGAGATAAGACGCAGGGCTTCGGTTTTTATCTTTATGCCCTCGGACTTGCAGATATGCTTCAGCTTGAGCATAATATCCG
>JAVLBD010000224.1:0-1684 GCA_031581405.1 Dehalococcoidia bacterium | reverse complement strand
CCTGGTTCGCTCTTGTATCCTTGTCCATTTGACTCCACTTGAGCTTTTCGGCTTCACTATGGGAGCGTGGTTTGACCCCCGCTTCGATAAGGCGCTTTCTGATAGTGCCTCGATCAGTACCGAAGTATTTGGCGACTGCGTTTTCGCTCTTGCCACTCTCGTACATGGACTTAATGTCGTCGATAGGAAGCTTGATTTCATTATGAGCCCTGGGGGGAGGTGGGCCAATCCCCTTCTTCTTAAGCAGCTTAGAGATGGTGATAGGGTGAACACCAACTTGTTTGCCAGCGTCCTGAAAAGTCATGCCATTAAGTACAAGGCTTGCCGCGTTGTCAATAAGTCTACTATCGATTTTTCTGGGCATATTTACAACCTCCAAAGTATTTCAGGTGACTATACCATAAATACATCGGCAGTGTCAAACTGTAGATGTAAAGCACGTTTCATCATTCCAGAAGGTGACTAAATGACCACCACACCAGAAGAGTTTTACATTGAAAGCCCCCACAAGACAGGTAAGGTAATAACCCCAACACACCAGAAGCTTGATGTTGTTACCCCTGATGGAAGAATTAAAATATCAGATATTGACAGTGTCGGGCGGGCAGGCGCTAACTCGATATTCGGGGACAAAATTGTCGGGCAAAAAGTCCCGTCTTTATCGTACCAATACAACTACGGATACAGGGACAGAGACTTTATAGTATCAGAGCTAAACGGTGGTGCCGTTTCATCATCGAACAGCCAGATTTACCTTAACACTGGAATAGACGCAGCAGGGGCGGCTAAGGCGTCGAGTGTTGGATATCTTCGGTATATACCAGGGCATGAGGCTTACGCGCTTTTTACAGTGGTGTATAGTATCGGGGTAGCTGGCAGCTATCAACGGGCAGGGATCTATGATGATGATGATGGTTTCTTCATCGGGTATGAAGGCTCAGACTTTTGCATAACAAGACGCCGGGCAGGGGTAGATAGTAGACAGGTAATAGATTTGGCTGGGGTGTTCCAGGACTTTAACCCGAACATGGGGAACGTCTATAAAATCAGTTTTGGCTACCTTGGTTTTGCTAATATTACGTTTGAGTGCCTAGCCACCAACGGCGAGTGGGTCACGATTGGCCGGTTCAATTACCCCAACACCTCACAAGATACCCACATAACCAATACAAATCTTCCTATTCGGGGCGAGGTTGCCAACACAGGAAATACAACCGATATATGGCTTTCAAGCGGTTCAGTATCAGCCGGGATAATTGACGGGGCAGGCACTGACCCAAGCGCACGCGCATACACCTACGAGAGGGGAACTGTTGCGACGCTGGCAGGTGATAACATGCTGGTGGCCTTGCGTAATATAGACACTTACAACGGCAAGGAAAACAGGGTAGACGCCCTTGTGCAATTGTTAAGCGCGGCCACTGAGGGGAACAAACCTGTCAAGTGGTCAATCGTGTTTAACCCCACAGTAACTAATACCCCGACATGGGCCAAGGTTGATGCCGATTCCATTATAGAATACTCAACCGACGCGACAATAACCTATGGCACTGGGATTCCAGGCGTTTCCTGGAACATGGCCAAAGCTGATTCTTTCTTTGAAGATGTTGAGGGCTTAGGCGGGCGTATTCGTCCCGGTGATATTGCCGTTGTTGTGGTTAGTTCTACCGGCGCTAGTGAGACT
>JAVLBD010000223.1:0-1735 GCA_031581405.1 Dehalococcoidia bacterium | reverse complement strand
TCAAGCGGCAGCCGGACACTCAAGGATGCTATCAATGAGGCTATCCGCGATTGGGTAACCAACGTCGATTCTACATACTACCTCCTCGGTAGCGTCGTTGGCCCCCACCCCTACCCGATGATGGTACGCGATTTTCAGTCAGTTATCGGAAGGGAAACCCGCCGTCAGGTTATCAAAGCTTCCGGCCGCCTGCCCGATTATGCCATCGCCTGCGTTGGCGGGGGAAGCAATGCCATGGGCCTGTTTTATCCCCTGGCAAAAGACCTGGAGGTGAAACTCATCGGGGTTGAGGCCGGGGGGTTAGGGCTCGATACGAAAAAGCACGGAGCAAGCCTGACAGAAGGTAGTATTGGTGTGCTACACGGCTCAAAATCGCATATTCTCCAGGATGATGCCGGTCAGATCCGGGAGACACACAGTATCTCTGCGGGGCTTGACTACCCGGGGGTAGGTCCGGAGCACAGCTACTATAAGGAGAGCGGGCGGGCAAGCTACGTCACCGTCACCGACAAGGAAGCGCTTGAAGGATTCAACCTGCTCTCACAGAAGGAGGGTATCATCCCCGCCCTGGAGCCGGCCCACGCCGTCTACTATACCACCAGGCTCGCCGCAGAGTTGGCGAAGGACCAGATCATCGTCGTTAACCTGAGCGGACGGGGCGATAAGGATATGGATATTGTCGTTGGAGCAATGGGAGTTCAGTTGTAATTTTTCTATACTGAGACTGCGCAGCAATGAGATCACAGTTATTATCGTGAAAGCACTGGAGATTTAACCATGAGCCGTATCGACTCCTTTTTTAAATCCCTGTCACAGAAAGGGGAGAAAAAGCGAAAAGCGCTGATCCCTTATCTAACTGTCGGGTACCCAAGTGTAGCAGCAACACTGGAGGTAGCGCCCGCTCTGGTGGCGGGCGGGTGCGATATAATCGAGCTTGGCATCCCCTTCTCTGACCCGCTGGCCGACGGTGCCACCATCCAACGGGCAAGCCACCGTGCACTACAGCAGGGGGTCACGCCCCAGGTATGCCTTGATGTTGCCTCCAAGCTGCGGAAAATGGTCGATGTCCCCCTGATTTTTATGAGCTACTATAATCCCATACTGCATTATGGATTGGAAGATTTTTGTGCCGCCTCTTCACAGGCGGGGATCGATGGGATGATTGTCCCCGACCTGCCCCCTGAAGAAGGTGCAGCTCTTGAAGATCTCGCCTCGAGAAAGCAGATGGATATCATCTACCTGCTGGCCCCTACCACCACCAATAAGCGCCTTCGCCTGATAGCTGATAGATCGCGCGGGTTCATCTATGTAGTATCCCTAAAGGGGGTTACCGGTGCCAGGGAGACGCTACCACCCGAATTGGAGAGCTTCATCACCAGGGTTAGGAATGTAACAGCAAAACCACTCTGTGTCGGCTTCGGTATCGCCAGCCCGGAGCAGGCCTACCGCGTGGCTTCACTCGCCGACGGGGTGATCATAGGCAGCCGAATCCTGGATATCGTAGAGAATAGCGATCAGCCCGCGACGGCAGCAGAACAATTCATCCGGCAAGTCCGGAAGGCTCTCTCCCCTTACGAACCCACTTAAACGGATATGGACAATTTGTCATTGCGAGCCGAAGGCGCGGCAAACCCTCATGTCTCATTTAAAAACCCCTGAGATTGCCACGTCGCTGCGCTCCTCGGAATGACAAATAAAAACACGCCATACTCTGTCATTACTTGGCAATCCTCAT
>JAVLBD010000222.1:0-1767 GCA_031581405.1 Dehalococcoidia bacterium | reverse complement strand
ATGGCGATGACCTTTCTTCTGCTGGTAAGCCCGCTCTGTATGTTTATGCTGCTCTTGCTCACTCCGATGAGCTGGCTCAAGAACAGCACGAGTTCTTTGTTGGCCTTTCCCTTCACCGGTGGTGCAGCGATCTTGACGTGTAAAATATTATCCTCAAACCCCAGCACCTCGTTTCGCCGGGCACTAGGCTGTACCTGAATGGTGATATTTTTTTGATGTTCACTCAATTCTGAATCTACCGTGTAGCACAGCCTTAATCGCAATCATTGACAATCACTCTTGAGGGAAAACCGGTGTATATATTACGAACGGCTATCAATTCGATAGCCGTTCTCCAATCAGCGGTCAGCTTTTCACCGAGCTGCTCTCTATTTTACAAAGGCTGAGGTTTTATCGCGGACAAAGTTAACGATTTCATCAAGGGGTGTTCCCGGAATGAAGATACCCGCAACTCCCATTTCCTTAAGCTCATCGAAATCATCCTCATAGATAATCCCGCCAAGGATTAGCAGTACATCTCCCTTACCCCGCTCTTTTAGACCCTTGATGATGGCCGGAATCGTCAGCATATAGTTTGCTGTAAGGCTGCTCATTCCCACAACATCGACATCCTCTTGAAGCGCCGCCGCAGCTATCTCCGCCGGAGTCATGTTGCCACCATAGATTACCTCAAAGCCGGCATCTCGTAGAGCATTGCTGACTACAATCAACCCGGCCCAGTGCCCCTCCAGCCCCGCCTTAACCATTAAGATCTTTACTTTACGCTTATCCATATCATAGTCCTCGTTTATATCCCAATCGGATAGGGCCATTCCCCATAGGCATCGAGTTGTGCCTTCATTACCTCTCCAAAGGTGGCACCTACTTTGACTGCCTCAAAAACATACGGGTAGGTATTCTCGTCGCTGTTACAGGCGTCCACCAGTCTCTTCATCGCCTCCGCATGTTTCGCTTTATCCCTCTTCTCCCTGAACTTCTTGAGCTTATCAGTTTGGATTTTCAGTGAGGCAGCCGGGTCCGGCTTGAAAATAGGCACCTTATAGGGTTCTTTTTCGGAACGGAAGGTATTCACACCAACGACAGGGATCTCACCGGAATCTATCTTTTTTTGGCGCTCAATTGGTTTTTCCCTGAGAAGCCTGTGGTACCATCCGTCCTCCATAGCCTGTGCCATTCCACCCATATCTTCGATCATCTTGATATAGTCCCAGGTACGCTCCTCCAGTTCGTTGGTCAGCGACTCTAGGTAATAGGAACCACCCAGAGGGTCTATGGTGTTTGTGACATTGGTCTCAAGGGCGGCGATCTGCTCCGTCCTAATAGCCAGCAGCATAGATTGGTCTGATGGCAGGCATACCGCCTCATCGTATCCGTTGGCATGTATTGACTGCGCCCCGCCGAGAACAGCAGCAAGCGTCTGATAGGCAATGCGAACGAGGTTGTTATACGGCTCCTGGGCAGTATGGGTGGAACCCGAAGACTGGACGTGAACGCGGAACTTGGCACAGTTAGGATCCTTTACACCATATCTATCGGTAACGATCTTGTACCAGATACGCCGTGCCGCCCGCAGCTTGGCTATCTCCTCGAAGAAGTCATTATGAGCCGCTGTATTAAAGGAGAAACGCCTCACAAAGCGGTCCAAGGGTACCCTCCCCCGCCGTTTCCCTTCATCGACGAAATCAATAGCCGAGGCGAATAGCAGGCCCAGCTCTTCATATGCATTAAGCCCGAGGTCGCGTGGATTGTACGAGTCATGACTTATCG
>JAVLBD010000221.1:0-1793 GCA_031581405.1 Dehalococcoidia bacterium | reverse complement strand
TTTCGAGAAGTGTAAAAAAGTCCACTTGAATGAAAGGGGGTAACTTCACAAATGGATATTCCTTATTCCAGATGGTATGCTGCGATTCCCCATAGAAGGTCCCGGCGCAGATTTAACTCCGTTGAGATAGATTCAAACAGGCTGGCTGAGCTGCAAGCACTTTGCAGAGAATTCAGGCCTTTCCCGGAAGCCCGCGCAGAATTGATCACACAATCACCCGAGCAAGTTCTCAAGGGCATTGTCGGTTATTACGGAAAGGTCAAAGGGGCACCGGCCCTCATAGCCTTTGTTGGTAATACCGATGACCCCTATATTCAGGAAAAGGTTGGCTATTTGGGAGAAGGGATCTTACTGGAAGCAACAGCGATGGGCATGGCCACCTGCTGGGTGGGCGGTTTTTTCCGCCCGGAGGTTGCCGCATCCATTGTGGGCACTGAAATAAACGAAAAGGTTTTAGCAGTAACCCCTGTCGGTTACACCGCCGATAACTTCTCAATGGAGGAGAAAATAATGACGGGTTTCGGCCGAACCCACAGGCGGAAGCCCATGTCAGAACTGGTCACCGGACTGGATCAAGGAGAGTCACCACACTGGATAAAAACAGCGCTGGAAGCTGCCAGGATAGCTCCCTCGGCGGTGAACAGGCAACCATGGCGCTTCTCTGTAGGACCGGATAGTATAACCGTTTCCGTGGACAACCCCACACGCCAGCTTGGCATATCCAAGCGGCTCGATTGCGGAATCGCCATGCTGCACATAGAGGTCGCCGCACTGGAGAGCGGCGTGCAGGGCAGGTGGGAATTTCTGGAGTCTCCGAAGGTAGCCAGGTTCACAGCTGTGAGTGGCGTGTAGCTCGCAATTTTCAGACGTGCTCCCAAACGAGATGCGCACTCCTCTGGATATCCCCTCCGGGAAGCGGTGTGCTCAATGTCAGCCTGTTACCATCGAATTGAAAAGTGCGTTTCTGGTCATTACCAACCCAGTTGGGAAAGAGGCAGACCTCAACATGGTGAATTACCATGTCTCCCTTTATCTCGTACCTTCCACTATAGGACACGTAGGTATCAACAGCCGCCGCCTTCTCCTCGTTACTCCCCTTCTTAACATCTTTGTCAGAGAACCTGGTACGATTGGCACTCATCATAGCCACGGACATATATCCGTCCCCGCTATAAATCAGTAACCCCACGGGTTCCTGCCCCCAGGGATATCTGATCTCGCCATCCGCCCTCCTGATTTCATAGGACAGCAGCCTCCAGGTGCCGATGAAGGGATCGTGCGTCATTTCACTGTTTCTCCTTAATACGCCGGGGATCTAGGGTAGAGTTAAGAAGTGGTGGAGCTGGCGGGGTTCGAACCCGCTACCTCTTGACTGCCAGTCAAGCACTCTCCCAAATGAGCTACAGCCCCATAATTCCAGATATAATTTAGCATAAAATAGGGCAGTTAGCAATAGAAAAGTCCGCTTGACTCCTGCAATTTTACCAATAGAACCAGATATAACTTCAGACTATTCAACTAGTAGTCTAACTATCTAAATCGCATCTGAAGCCTAGAGATGGTGCACAGATATATCGGGTCAGTTAAATTGAGGATAGCTTGAGGTTCAATGAGTAGCCGTTGTGGTATTAGCACCCCATTAATCAGAGCGCGTCAATTCTTGATGATAAATAGATAACAAGGGCAATACCCAATCCTAAAGTCCACAGGTTTATTAACAGTTCAAATTTCACTGGGTTTGAGGTGGCAAAGAGACGATAGAGTTTGTTCTGTATGCTAAACGTAATATCCAT
>JAVLBD010000220.1:0-1836 GCA_031581405.1 Dehalococcoidia bacterium | reverse complement strand
CCACGATGCGTCTTGTCTCCGCCACCCGACGTAATATCTTTAGTATTTCATGCCAGCTTATGCCCCCGGGCTGTGGTGTGCCCACTGCTGACATTATCGAAGGATCGAGTACATCGAGGTCGATGGTGACATAAACATCCGTAGAAAGTGCGGAAACGATCCCATCAATATCTAGAGGAAGGCCCTCAGAGAAAAAGGGTTGCATCTGATTTTGGGTAAGAAAACGATGCTCCTCCTCGCACAGGCTGCGAATACCAACCTGAACAATAGGGCAATATTCCAGTACCCGCCTCATTACGCAGGCGTGGCTATATTTGGAATCCTCATATGCATCGCGAAGATCGGTATGGGCGTCAAGTTGCAGTACCGAGAGGCTATCGAACCTCTGCCGGAACGCTTTCACCATGCCGACGGTGAGCGAGTGCTCCCCACCCAGCATTACTACGAACTTATCCTTTCGAATAAGATCGCCAGCTACTTCGTGGACGCGTATCACGGTCTCTTCCGGACCCTTCATCGAGGGCTGGAGCTCGGGCAGGGTATGAATCCCTACCAGGTGGCTCTCCCGGTCAAGCTCATGATCGTAGAGCTCCAGATGTTGTGAGGCATCGATTATTGCCAGTGGGCCATCCCGGGA
This sequence comes from Dehalococcoidia bacterium, assembly GCA_031581405.1. Lineage (GTDB taxonomy): Bacteria > Chloroflexota > Dehalococcoidia > E44-bin15 > E44-bin15 > JAAXQM01. The sequence goes on along the minus strand of JAVLBD010000220.1, from coordinate 1,199 downwards.
GCCGCTTCGCCAGGTGGTGGTGCTGTCGTATGGGATCGGGAGGATCACCACCTTCGATGTTTCGAATTCGGTGTATTGAGGGGGGAGGGCAGCGAAGTTTCTCTGCGTGTAGAATAGCTCCTTGTTCATTGTATAGTTATTTCTTTCCCCAGGATGAAGGAGGGCTTCTTTCTATTTTCGATTATCTTAGCGGAGCTTTCGCTCAGGGCACTTGCTATAACAGGAAGGGCGATTGTGGCATCGGAGTTTATAGTAACGGTAGTTGCATCGGGGGTGATTTTACGCCAGGAGCGGGCCTCCTCGAAGGTACAGCCGCTCAGCCCTCCCCATTGTGGTGAGTCGGTAGTAATCTGGATGGCGTATTGGTGCCCCTTAAGCTCCTTGCCGAAAATATCGCCACAGAGTTCTATCTGCTGGATGAAATTCTTCGGTGTCCCGCCGCCGATGAAGATAACCCCTGTGGAGGAAGCGCAGCAGGCGATCTGGATCAGCTCGACAGTATCTTTAATCACATCGAAGAGGAGTTCACTCTCCCCTTTCACCCTCGCCTCAGCGAGCGCTGTGCCATAGACACTGTCAGCGGGGGCGGGACAGTAGATAGGGAGATTAGCTTTGGCTGCAGCAGTGAGTATACCCACATCCGCCCCCATGCCGGAGAGCGTTTCCCCCAGTTGGAAAAAAAATTCCCTGGTGGTATAGGCCCGGTCCTGTTCCAGAGTAGAGGAGAAGCTGATGACGAACTTCTCAGTCCTGTCGAATTCCTCCGCCGAGACGAATGTGTCATAGATTCTATAGATTTTGGATTTCGCCAGCTCCTGGTCATCGGTGCAGCTATTACCCTGCCAGTGGGATCTTCCCAAACTTTCGTGGAGGTCGTGAAAGAGATTGGCGCCGGTCGAAACCAGGCAGTCGATGAGGCGATTCTCAATGAGGTGGACTATAACCTGGCGCATCCCCGCCGGAACCATAGCACCGGCGAGTCCGAGGAAGATCGTGCGTTCTCCTGTGAGCATCTGCGACCATATATCAACGCCGCGCGCTAAGTTTCGAGCCTGAAAGGACGTACCTGCCATCCGCTGCACCATTTCGGATACAGAGCATGTCTGGGATATGATGAAAGGGGTGATCGGCTTCTCATTTCTATGCACTTGATCGTACTCTATGCGGAGTGGTTCTTGGGCCTTACGCTTGATGGCTGT
>JAVLBD010000021.1:0-15181 GCA_031581405.1 Dehalococcoidia bacterium | reverse complement strand
GGGTCATCTCCTGGCTAAGGTCTCACGGGGTAAAGGCTGATATTGCATTTACGGTAGATAATGGCGAGGAATTTGGTGGTAAGTCCTGGATGAAAGTGAGGGAGCTTCGTAAACTCATCGGTGGTTTTGACTGCAGGCTAATCCAGAATCACAAGGGGCACTGTGAGGAGAACGCTCATCTGGAGAGATCTCACCGCACCGATGACGATGAGTTTTACATTCCCCGGGTTATGAATATCAAGAGTGTAGCTGATCTACTCGATGAAGCTATGGGGTATATCTACTATTACGATAACGTCAGAGAGCATTCTGCAATCAATGACCTGACACCGTTTGCATATCTTAAGTCGCAGCTACCCGAGATTGATGATAGAATACGGTTCATTATCCCCATATTGTTGGACGACGTATCCGTTAAGTTAGGCCCTTGGAGTGGATACCATGTCTTGGCACATCACCCCCGTAACTGACGGCAACATCATTTTCTATCGTTCTTATCGTGATAGCTATCCGAAGGTTTTTACCTCTACCTCCATCCCCCCTTGCCCAATAGTTATTACTCCCGCCGAGGCCGGGGTTCTGAAGGACGGGTAAGCCTGGCCAGGGTTCAAGAAAACTACACCGCCGATAGTTTTGTTGCAGACATCGTGCGTATGGCCAAATATAATAAGATCTACTTGATCAAACTCCTTGGTAATATCTTCCTCGATCCCCCATGGTGGGCCACCCCAGGCAGGGTGAATAACTCCAATTCGTCTCCCTTCGACTTCAACAACAGTTTTATCGGGCAGCTCGTCACGAATCTCCTTCGGATCCATATTACCGTATACGCCGACGAAGCGCTTTGTCCGCTGATGCAGCTCAGCTAGCAGGTGGATGCTTGTATAGTCTCCGCAGTGAACCACAAGATCACTTCCAGCCAGTTCCGCTATCAGTTCTGGGGGTACCACATCAAGGCTTTGAGCGTGTGTATCGGATATCACCACGATCCTGGTCATTGGTTTGCCATCTCCACTATAGTAGCACCACTACCCCCCTCTTCAATCCTCCCAGACCTGAAGGATTTTACAAGGGGGCTATTCTCCAGCTCCTCGCGAACTACATAACGCAGCGTCCCTGTTCCCTTACCATGAATCACCCTTACCCAGGGCAGACCGGCCATAAAGACTTCATTGAGAAAGCGGTCAAGCCTAAACAGAGCTTCATCCACAGTGAGGCGGCGAAGGTGAATCTCCGCTGCTATCACGTTAAAAAATTCCTCTGATGTGTGGTCGTTACTACTCAAATTTCCCCTTCTCCTCTATGTAATTATAGCAGCAGTGAAGGCTTCATTGCCAGCAAATCTACCTGATGGTATACTTAATGCTATTCGGGAATGGGGTCTGACTATTACCAAGTGAAGCGTCTCTAATTTACATCGTGAAAATTGACGACGTATCCTTCGCTTCCCCGACTATTATGAGGCACCGCCAAAATAGTGAGGTAACGTAATTGCTTAGAAAAGATAATCGAGCCAACGATGAGCTTCGCCCGGTTAGGATCAGCCCCGGCTTTCAACCCCATGCCGAGGGCTCCACTCTCATTGAGCTGGGACAGACCAGGGTGATCTGCGCCGTGACTGTGGAGGATCGTGTTCCCGCATTCCTCAGGGGTGAGGGAAGAGGCTGGATCACGGCTGAATACGCCATGCTCCCTCGTTCCACCAATACCAGGACGCCGCGGGAGGTGGGCCGGGCTGGGGGCAGATCTCATGAAATTCAGCGCCTCATTGGGCGCTCTCTGCGGGCGGTTATCGATCTTAATTCTATAGGGGAGCGAACGTTCGTCGTTGACTGCGATGTACTCCACGCCGATGGCGGTACAAGGACTGCGGCTATTACCGGCTCCTATGTGGCTCTGGCCAATGCCCTGGACAACCTGGTGGCAATGGGTCTCATCCCTTCCCTTCCCATAAAAAGCGCCGTAGCGGCAACCAGCGTGGGCATTGTCGGAGGAGAGCAACTCCTCGACCTCTGTTATGACGAGGACTCCTGGGCTGAAGTTGATTTCAACGTGGTAATGACCAGTGATGGGATGTTTGTAGAGGTTCAAGGGACAGCAGAAGTAAGCCCCTTTTCGAAAGAGGATATAGACTCTTTGCTAGCCCTGGCCCAAGGGGGTATTCTGAGACTCTTTGAGGCTCAGAAAATAGCACTGGATAGCCTGCGAGGCTAGCATAGAGGAACGCAGACCATTACACTGTACGGGCTTTAGGGTAACCCTCCTGAGGAGCAAAAGAAAGGGGCAATTTGCCCGATCAAGCGCTATCACGTTTGGTAGTTCTAGACCTCGCCGAGAATATCTCCGGACCATACTGTACAAAATTATTCGCCGACTATGGGGCGGAGGTGATCAAGGTAGAAAAGCCTCCACTGGGCGATCCGAGCCGCTGCGCCGGGCCCTTCCCCAATGACCAGCCTGATATCGAGAAAAGCGGGCTTTTTCTCTTTCTCAATACCGGCAAGAAAAGTATCACATTAAACCTGGAAAGTGAGGACGGCTCGCAGATATTCAAGAGGCTGGTGAAGAGAGCCGATATCCTGGTAGAGAATTTTCGCCCCGGGGTGATGGCCAGCCTGGGACTCGACTATGAGGTATTGGCTGAGATCAACCCCGCCTTGATAATGACCTCCATCTCTTATTTTGGGCAGTGGGGACCATATAGGGACTGGGACAGCTCGGATATTGTCGCTCAGGCAATGGGTGGCTTAATGGGGTTGACCGGGGAGGCTGATCGCGAGCCGCTTAAGCTCCCTCTCTCTCAGGCGGAATTTCAAGCCGGGCTCAATGCCGCCGTAGCGACCCTCTCCGCCCTCTACCTTCGGGATGAGACCGGCGACGGGCAGTACATCGATGTATCCCTTCAGGAGGCGGTGGCCTCCATCTTGGAGGCCTCGTTGACTATGTATCACTACAGCGGTTTTATCAGAGAACGAACAGGCTCCCGCCATCACCTTCAGTGCCCATCAAGGGTGATGCCTGCAAAAGACCGCTTGATGCATGTCCAGGCGGGGGCAAACTGGGACCATTTCTCGGCCTTTTTGGAAGAACCCCGGCTGATGGAGCCCCGTTTTGCATCTATTCTACGCTACAATTATGCCGATGAGGTGGAGGAATTAATCCAGCGCAGACTGGAAAAACGTGACAGTATGGAGCTCTTCGTATCAGGACAGGAATGGCGGATCCCCTTCGCCCTGGTACTCCAGATCGATGAGCTGATGGGGGACCCGCAACATGAGGCACGGGGTTTCTTTCAGCAGATAGACCATCCCATGGCGGGCCGCCTTACATATCCCGGAGCCCCCTTCAAGATGAGCGAGACTCCCCCTGTGATACGGCGGGCACCGCTCCTCGGGGAACAAAACGAGGAGGTTTACGCAGGCACACTGGGCTTGAGTAAGGAGAACATGATAGACCTCAAAGAGCACGGTATCACTTGAAGAGACGAGCCTTTATCCGGTTATTGGTTTAAGTAATGACGAAAAAGCAGGACTCAAGAAGCGCGGTGCTACCTAAGAGCAAGCAGGCCTTATCTGGTTTACGTGTGATCGATCTCTCCCAGATTCTCGCCGGCCCCTACGCTACGAAGCTTCTGGCGGATATGGGTGCGGAGATTATCCGGGTAGAGTGTGCCGCCCGTTCGGGGAGAGGAGGAGCGCTTCCCAGGATGAAGCCTGGCGGTGCCTTCGGCGCTTCTTTTCCCGAAGGCGATACCGGGAAGAGGTCGTACAATCGTTTCGCCTATTATAACGAGGTCAACAGGAATAAGTATGCCATCGCACTGGACCTGGCAAAGCCCCTCGGCGCCGATGTTTTCAGAAAGCTGGTCAGGATCAGCGATGTGGTAATAGAGAACTTCACCCCGAGAGTAATGAAGAACTTTGGTCTGGACTACTCCGTGCTTCGAGAAGCTAACCCCCAGCTAATTATGATCTCCCTCTCCGGGTATGGCCAAGATGGTCCTTATAGAAACTATGTCACCTACGGCGAGGGCATCGAAGCTATGGCCGGCCTCTCTAAGCTCACCGCCTATGCCTCTGGGGAGCCGCTTAAACCAGGTGTAGCTTATGCCGATGCCACGACCGGGCTGCACGCTGCCTTTGCGATTCTGGCAGCACTTCACTATCGCCGCTTTACCGGCAAGGGACAGTACATCGATCTCGCCATGCGGGAGGCAGTCACCCCAATTCTCGGGGAGGCGATTATGGATTATACTATTAATCAAAGAGTGGCCACACCAACGGGAAACCGCCACTCCACGATGGCGCCTCACGGTTGCTACCGAGCTCGGGGTGGTGGAACAGGTAAAAAGAACGAAGAGGATGATGCATGGATTGCGATTGCCATCTCCTCCGATGAGGAGTGGAGAGCCCTTTGCCATGCTATGGGCGATCCCCCCTGGACAAGGGAAGATAAATTCGCCAGCCTCTCCAACAGAATGTTAAACCGAGACGAGCTTGATCTGCTAATTGGTCAGTGGACAGCCGGATATGACCACATTGAGCTGATGAATATACTCCAGACATCCGGTGTTAAGGCCGGGGCAGTATTAAACATAGAGGAGCTATCTCACAACCCAAATCTCAATGAACGAGGTTTTTTTCGGGAGCTTTCCCACCCCGAGGCGGGTACCCATCGTTACCCAGGGGTATCATGGCAGATGAGCCGGACTCCGGGGAGGCTTCGCCTTCCTGCCCCCTGCTTCGGTGAACACAATCGCTACGTTTTCAGTGAGCTCCTAGGAATGTCTGATGATGAGATATCACGACTAGGGGCTGAGGGGGTGAGCGCCAGCGAGCCTCTGCCATATTTGGAGGCATAAAATCATGGAAGAGAAGGTATTGATAGAGGAGCAAACGGAGTCGATTTCCTGGACGGTGGGGGATTTGGCCAAGGGAATCACTTGGGTAATTATTTATACAATTCTCGTTTCTATTGGCCTGGGGATTGGCACTGTTCTGCTTGTTGGTTCGGATGCCCTTACTGAGCTTGCATCCCGGGGAATTGGTATTTCCGAATTCCTTTCAGAATTCTTTGATCTCCTGGCCTCCGAAGGTCTGCTTACACCGTGGCTGGCAATAGTGTTTGTAGGCATGCTACTGGGTGAAGGAGCTTTCGTCCTCGGAGCGTGGCAGTTCAGCGTTTTCAAATACAAAATCGGCTGGAGTGCTCTGGGTTTTCGCTCCTTTAATATGAGGAAAGGTCTATTACTAGCTGCAGGAGTAGTGCTTGCCGGCTTGTTGATCAGCGTCCTCTATGATTTGCTGATGAGCCAATTCGGGGATGAGTCTTCCTCTCTTATTCTGGATTTCACCGACACAGCTCTCGGCCTCGCAACCATTACTATACTCGCCGTCGTGCTCGCCCCATTTGCTGAGGAGATCTTCTTCCGCGGCTTTCTCTTTACCGGTATCGGCAACCGCTATGGGAATGGCTGGGGAGCTGTTTTTAGCGCTCTGATCTTTGCTATTGCACACCTAATGCAGCCGGGAGCTTTCCTGCCCATTTTCCTTCTTGGCTTGCTCCTTGCCTGGCTATATATGAAAACTGGCTCGATATGGGCCTGTATCATCACACATTCCGTCTATAATTCCCTTGCACTCGTATTTATGCTAATATATTAGAGGTTTGAGGAAATGAAGTGTCATGGCATTCGTGGGGCAACTACGGTCGATACCAATACCGGGGAAGACATCCTAGCAGCAGCAAAGGAGTTGCTCCAGGAGATGATCAGGGCTAATGGGTTTGAGGAAGAGGATATAGCCTCTATTCATTTCACCACCACCCCAGACCTAAACGCCACATTCCCCGCAGCAGCAGCCCGGGAGCTAGGACTAACGCAGGTACCTATGTTATGTGGGCATGAGATGAACGTCCCTGGCAGCCTGCCCATGTGCCTGCGTATTCTCATTCTCATTAACACAGAGAAGAGTGCGGAAAAGATCGTCCATACATATATCAAAGGGGCTAGAGAATTGAGATCCGGGAGCGGTTACAAAGAAGGGAACCCAGAGGCAAAATAGATGTTTATCGTTATGCACCAAGGTCATACTGAAAGGGAGCTGGCAGATATTCTAGAGCAGCTTGCCCAGATGGGATTTGCCGGTCATGTATCTCAGGGTGTGGAGCGCACGGTGGTCGGAGTAGTTGGGCAAACCTTTCCAGAGCTAAAGGAGACGCTGGAGATGTGGCCCGGGGTAGACGAGGTGGTACCCATCAGTAAGCCACATAAACTGTCCGGTCGAGAATTTCAGCCCAAGGACACGGTTATTAAAGTGGGTGATGTGACCATAGGCGGTGAATCTGTAGTTATGATAGCCGGCCCGTGCGCAGTTGAGACAGAGGAGCTGCTTCTGGAGGCTGCACGTGCAGTGAAAGCGGCAGGAGCTAGCATCCTACGCGGTGGCGCCTTCAAACCATCAACCTCCCCTTATAGCTTTCGCGGTCTTGGTATGCATGGGCTAGAGTTTCTGGCGCAGGCCAGCAGAGAGACCGGTATGCCCATTATCACCGAGGTAATGAGTCCACAGGATGTAGAGCTCGTATCACGCTACTCTGACATCCTGCAGGTGGGGACGCGCAACATGCAGAACTTCGCCCTCCTAGATGAGGTGGGCAAGACCAAGAAGCCAGTCATGCTCAAAAGGGGTCTATCAGCCACCATTCAGGAGTGGCTGCTCTCAGCGGAATATATCCTTGCACAAGGCAATCGCCAGGTGATGCTCTGCGAGCGAGGCATCAGGACATTCGAAACCTTTACCAGAAATACCATGGATATAAGTGCTATCCCCATTATAAAGAAGCTGAGCCACCTGCCCATTATTGCCGACCCCAGCCATGGTACCGGCAAATGGTATCTGGTTACCCCCATGTCCATGGCCGCAGTAGCTGCCGGTGCTGATGGGTTGATGATCGAGGTACACCCCAGCCCAGAGCACGCCCTCAAAGATGGTGCTCAATCGCTCAACTTCAACAACTTCCAACAACTCATGTCACGTATTATTCCCGTAGCAGCGTCGGTGGGACGCAAAATGGCCTGATGATGATGGGGTCCTGAGCGGTAGAGGCATTTCCGCATATCGATGGTTACAAAATCTGAGGGGGAATATGCTCGTTGAAGAAGAGCTATCCAGGTCGGTACCAGAAGGGGATACGGCACTTACTATCGGGGTTCTCGATGGGGTTCATATAGGTCACCAGGCTCTTATTACTAAACTTAAGGAGAAGGCTGCTGCGAAGGATCTAATGAGCGGGGTGGTAACCTTTCAGCACCATCCCCGGCTGGTTTTCTCGCCACATTCCAAGATTACCTCTTTAACCAGCCTTCAAGAGCGGATTAGTCTCCTAAAAAATCTCGGTGTGGCACATATCGTTACCCTCTCCTTTACCCCCGAGCTTTCCCAGCTTAGTGCCCGAGAATTTATCATCCTGATTAAGCGCTACCTCAAGATGCGGGCGCTGGTTATCGGTCCCGACTTTGCCCTGGGCAAGGGGAGAGAGGGAGATGCCCAAGCCCTTACTGCGCTGGGAGAGGAGCTCGGCTTCACTGTTGAGGTGGTGCCTCCTCTGGTATGGCATGGGAAGGTAGTGAGCAGCACAGCGATCCGTGGGGCACTATCTCGAGGAGATGTGAGCAAGGTAAATGAATTGTTGGGGCGGCGCTTCGCTCTGACGGGACAGGTATCAAAAGGCGATGAGAGGGGCACGAGCCTGGGCTTTCCGACAGCAAACCTCATCGCGGACCGAAACCAGGCCCTGCCGGCTGACGGAGTCTATGCCGCTCGTGTCCTCTATAGTGAAATGATTTATCAGGCAGTCATAAATATCGGCCTTCGTCCCACCTTCGATGGTCATCATCGCCTGGTCGAGGCTCACATCCTCGATTTCACCGGGGATCTCTACGGACGGGATATTACCATCGAATTCGTAGAGCGGCTACGTGGGGAGGAGAAGTTCTCAACCGCTGAAGATCTGAAGGCTCAGATAATAAGAGATGTGGCACAAGCGAAGTCACTGCTTGAGCGCTCCTGACTATAGAGGAGATATTTAGAGAACGGAGCAATGGAGAAAATAACCACCAGTGAGCCCTACAGGCGCCTTCTGAAAAGAGGGGTCGCCGATATTATCATTGAGGAGGAGCTGGTAAAGCTCCTGGAGTCAGGCCGAAAGCTTCGTCTCAAGCAGGGCTTTGACCCCAGCTGCCCCGACATCCACCTGGGACATGTGGTTGGACTGAGGAAGCTCCGTCAGTTTCAGGAACTAGGACACCAGGTCATCCTCATAGTCGGCGACTGGACCGCTCAGATCGGTGACCCCAGCGGTGTATCGCAGACCCGTCCCATGCTATCACCGGAAGAGGTACGCTCCAATGCCGAGACCTATATGAAGCAGTTCTTCAAGGTAGTGGATCGGGAAAAGACCCAGGTCGTCTGGCAGAGCGAATGGTTTGGGAAATTCAGCCTTGCGGATGTCATTGGGCTTGCCAGTAAATTCACCGTGGCCCAGATGCTGCAGCGGGATGATTTTTCTAAAAGGTATGCCTCAGGCCGTCCCATCGCCGTCACCGAGTTTCTCTACCCTCTGCTTCAAGCCTATGACTCCGTGGTCATCGAGGCTGACGTGGAGTTCGGGGGCACCGATCAGACCTTCAATTGCCTGGTAGGGCGGGAGCTTCAGCAGATGATAGGGCAGCCCCCACAGCAGGTCTTCCTCGTTCCCCTGCTGGTGGGCACCGATGGCAGCATGAAGATGTCGAAAAGCCTGGGGAATTACATTGCCATCGACGAACTACCTGATGAAATATACGGAAAGGTGATGAGCATCCCCGACAACCTCATGATGGATTATTTCGAGCTCCTGTCCGATATCCCCGATGAAGAGCTTGCCGAGTTCCGCACGGATATTGATAACAACTCAGTGAACCCTATCGTCTTGAAGAAGCGATTGGCCTACGAGCTTGTGGAACAGTTTCATGAAAAGAAGGCTGCAAATGAGGCACAGTCTCATTTCGAGAGGGTAGTTCAGAGGAAAGAGATACCGGAGGAGATACCTGGAGTTTTTATTGAAATCGGATCTGGAACCATTCCAATCTGTAGCCTCTGTGTTGAGATAGGCCTTGCTAAGAGCAACAGTGAAGCGAAGCGTCTTCTATCACAAGGAGCCATTCATATAGATGGCGAACGGGTTCACACTGATACAGTATGCATTAAAGATGGCAGCGTTATCAAGGTAGGCAAACGACGCTTCGTAAAAATAGTCGATGCCGATAAGCAATCATAAGTTCCCCACAAGCCCTCTCCCTTTTCCACGCTAGAGCAGGCAAATAGTTTCCTACTTCCTATTACTAACGATTAGCGGTATAATGTTTTAAATCGTAAATCTTAGAGGTGTAGCATGCAGTTACGTATTCCTGGGCCAACCCCGATCCCCGATGAAATACTGAAAGCATTATCGAAGCAGATGATCGGTCATCGTGGGCCACAGTTCACCGAGATTGTACGAAGAGTCACCGAGAACCTAAGGGATATATTCCAAACGGAGGGGGATATCTTTATCCTCACTAGCTCCGGCACCGGCGGTATGGAGGCAGCCATCGTTAATACCCTTTCGCCGGGGGACAAGGTGCTCTCAGTGGCAAACGGGGCTTTTGGCGATCGCTTTGCCGATATTGCTGAGACATTCGGCGCTGAGCTTGAGCGGCTCCGTTTTGAATGGGGCACCGCTGCTGACCCACAGGAGGTGCGAAAGGCGCTATCCAAGGATGCAGGGGTTAAGGCAGTCCTGGTAACCCATAATGAAACCTCCACGGGAGTAACCAATGATTTAGAGTCTATAAGCGCTGTGGTTCGAGAATACGATAAGCTCCTCATAGTAGACGCCATAAGCAGCCTGGGAGCTATCAACCTACCTGTAGACAGATGGGGATGCGACGTGGTGGTTACAGGCTCGCAGAAGGCATGGATGTCACCTCCCGGTCTGGCAATGGTCAGTGTCAGCGAGCGGGCATGGAAAGCACACGCCAAGGCCAAGATGCCCAGATTCTACTGGGACTTCACCAAGTTCAAGAAATCTCTTGATAAATTGCAGACCCCCTTTACCCCAGCAGTATCCATGTTCTATGCCCTCGATACTGCCCTAGAGCTGTTTCAACGAGAGGGGCTGCAAAACATCTTTACACGCCATGCCCGTATTGCCGCAAAAACAAGGGACGAAGTGAAGTCATTGGGGCTCTCCCTTTTTGCTGATGAAAGATATGCTTCAAACGCGGTTACAGCGATTAAGGCGACGAAAGGCCTCGACTCAAAGCTGCTTCTTAAGATCCTGCGCGAGGAATACGATACCGTCCTCGCCGGAGGGCAGCAGCGGCTGGATGGCCAGATCTTTCGTATTGGCCACGTCGGCTACGTAAGCGAACAGGATATCGATGCCGTAGTCACAGCGCTAAAGGCAGCCCTGCCCAAAGCTGGCTTTTCCGGGTAAAATTTCGATGGGGTGATTCGAAATGAAGACCGAGAAGATCGGCATCGGATCCAGGTTGGGAATGCGTGGGCTAAGAAATAGGGGCCTGATTGAAATATCAGAAGACCCCAAGAGTGGGGATTTCGTCCTCGTTATCAGCAAAGGCATCCGTGATAAATGGTACCGGAGGTGGCTCAAGATAAACCTCCCTCAGGGTATGTGGCGCGTACAGTGTTCAAAGGAGGAGATCCCTGAGGCAGTGAATAAATTCCTCTCTGAAGACATTTTAACATAGAGTAGAGTACTAGATTTGATGCAGGTTAAGGGAGAGAACGGAAAGAAGGGGCGGAAATGAAGGTATTGATTGCAGACCCCATCGCTCAAGAGGGCATCGAAGCGCTCCGCGCCCATGCTGAAGTGGATGTCAGGCTAAAGATGGGTCCCGATGAACTTATTGCCGCTATTGGTGAATACGATGCCATCGTGGTGAGGAGCGAGACTAAGGTCCCGGCAGAGGCCATCGAGGCAGGACGAAAGCTTCAGGTCATCGGGCGTGCCGGTGTGGGCGTGGACAATATCGATGTGAAGGCCGCAACGAGTAAGGGAATCGTGGTGGTTAATGCCCCCACGGGCAACACTATCTCGGCTGCGGAACATACCATCGCCATGATGCTCGCCCTTGCCCGCCACATCCCCCAAGCACACTCACTCCTCAAGGCAGGAGAGTGGCGCCGTCAAGATTTCCTCGGCTGTGAGCTACGGAACAAGACGCTGGGCATCGTTGGATTGGGCAACGTGGGCTCCGAGGTTGCCCGGCGCGCCGGTGGTCTGCAGATGCGCCTTCTTGGCTACGACCCCTTTGTATCTATCGAATACGCCCGCAATATAGGGGTGGATCTGGTTTCCTTTGAGGATCTCCTTAGAGAATCTGACTTTATTAGCTTGCACACCCCGTTAACCGGGTCAACCAAGGGGCTGATTGGCGCCAAGGAACTGAAGCTGGTAAAGCCAACTGTACGTATTATTAATTGTGCCCGAGGAGGCATTGTCGATGAGAAGGCGCTTTATGATGCTGTCGAGGGAGGGACAGTAGCAGGTGCAGCTGTCGATGTCTTTACGGAGGAGCCCGCAAAGGATAGCATCCTCTTTAAGAGCGATAAGATTATAGTTACCCCACACCTGGCAGCATCCACTGCCGAAGCCCAGACAGGCGCAGCCATGGACGTGGCTGAACAGGTCATTGCGGTTCTCCATGGAGAGCCCGCCAGGTATACAGTGAACACCCCACTAATTTCACCTGAGACCCTCGCTGTTGTAGGGCCTTTTCTAGCTGTCGCCCAGCAAATAAGCCGTCTGTTATACCAACTGGGCGAGGGCCAGATGAACATAATCAGTATTAAGTACGAGGGAGAGATCGCCAACCACGACACCGCGGCGCTAAAAGCAGCGCTCCTCGGCGGTCTGCTGGAGAATATCAGCGACGAGCGAATTAATATTGTAAATGCCAATATCATAGCGCAACAACGCGGGCTGAAGGTCACCGAGCACAAAGATTCCAACTGCGAAAACTATGGAAACCTGATAACCCTCGAAGTGACTACGAGCACCGGTATAATCACGGTAGCGGGCACGCTAATGAGAGGCGAACCTCATATCGTGAGGGTTAATAGCTACTGGATTGACGTCGTACCGAGGGGGGGGTATTTTCTGTTTAGCGATCATCGCGACCTACCCGGGCTTATCGGAGCGGTAGGCACGATATTGGGTAACTCTGACATCAATATCAGCTCGATGCAGCTCGGAAGGCTTGAGCCTCGAGGTCGAGCGCTCCTTATACTCGAGTTGGATCAGCCTGTTGACGAAGAGATACTGCTCAAGCTTCAAGCACTCCCCGAAATTTATACAATGAAGATGGTAAAGCTGTAACCGGGGGATAGCCAGCGTGGCTGATATCAAACAGGCGGGGAAAAGGATCGCGGAGCTCCGGGAGCAGATAAACTACCATAACCACCGCTACCACGTACTCGATAGCCCTGAGGTCTCAGACGCCGAGTACGATACCCTGATGGTAGACCTCAGGGGGCTCGAGGAGGAGTACCCGGAGCTTATCACCCCCGATTCGCCGACTCAGCGCGTAGGCGCCGCCCCTCTTGAGGCCTTCGGAGTGGTGGAACACCCCGCACCGCTGTTAAGCCTAGCCAATGTATTCTCCTCGGAGGAACTGCATGCCTGGCACAGGAGAATCTCGAACCTGGTGCCGGGGCGCGAGATGGACTTCGTCTGCGAGCTCAAGATGGACGGCCTTGCCGTCGCCCTCACCTATATCGATCGCTACCTTATGACAGGCGCCACGCGGGGTGATGGTTATCACGGCGAGGATATCACCCAGAACCTGAGGACCATTAAGAGCATCCCCCTCATCGTCCCTAAAGACGCCCCGCGCAAATTCGAGGTTAGGGGTGAGGTCTATCTCTCCAGGTCTGGGTTCGAAAAGCTGAATAAAGAACGAGCTGACAAGGGGCAGCCCCTCTTCGCCAACCCCAGAAACGCCGCAGCCGGCTCGTTGCGCCAGTTGGACCCCCGGGTCACAGCAAAGCGCCCCCTGGACATCTACATCTATGGCCTGGGATATGCTGAGGAAGAAGGGGGAGATGTAGGAGCGAATCGAGCAATGCCCCCAACCCACTGGGATACTATGGAGTATCTCAAGTCCCTCGGATTTAAGATAAGCCCTCATAATGCATATGTCCCCGACATTGGCCATGCTGAAAAATACTGCCGACGCTGGTTGGATGAAAGAGAAAACCTGGAATTCGAGACCGACGGTATTGTAATTAAGGTCAATTCACTTGAACTTCAGCGAATACTGGGTACAGTGGGTCACGACCCACGCTGGGCTGTAGCCTATAAATTCCCAGCAATTCAGGCAACCACCCGGCTTCTAGATATAGGCATTAATGTGGGTCGAACCGGGAGCCTCAACCCCTACGCCATCCTAGAACCGGTCTATGTTGGTGGGGTCACCATCAAGCGGGCAGCACTTCACAATGAGGAGGATATCAGGAGGAAAGACATTCGCATTGGCGATACGGTGGTAGTGCAGCGCGCCGGGGAGGTTATTCCTGAGGTGGTTGCTCCCATTGTGTCCAAGCGCAACGGAGAGGAAAGGCTTTTCGAGATGCCATCACTCTGTCCCTCCTGCAAAAGCGAGATAGTCAAACCGCAGGGTGAGGTGATGACGTATTGTACCAACGCCTCCTGCCCCGCCCAGATATACAGGCTCCTCGCCCACTTCGTCTCCCGCAGTGCCATGGATATAGACGGGGTCGGTGGGAAACTGGTAGCCGCCCTGCTCGAAGCAGGGCTGGTAAAAGATGTCGCCAATCTCTACTCCCTCCGTGAGCAAGACCTGATAAATTTAGAGAGGATGGGAGAGAAAAGTATCCATAATGTGCTCGATTCTATCGAGAAGAGCAAGGAGCGCCCCTTAGCAAGAGTTATTTTTGCCTTAGGCATCAGGCATGTCGGTGCAGAAACAGCGGAACTCCTGGCGAGCCACTACGTCAGCATAGATAGGCTAGCCCGTGCCTCTGAAGAGGATCTCCTTGAGATACCTGCCATAGGCCCCAAAATCGCCGAGAGTATCGTAAACTTTTTCCAAAAGGAAGAAAATCGTGATATCATTGATAAGCTTAGAAGTGCAGGGGTCAGGCTTGAGAAAGACGCTAAAGGGCAAAAGAAGAAGCCGCTTGTAGGTCAGGAATTTGTGCTTACCGGCAAGCTGGAAGCATTTCCTCGGATCGAAGCGGAGACGCGTATCAAAGAGCTGGGCGGTAGCGTAGGCTCGAGTATCACCAGGAAGACCAAGCATCTTGTGGTTGGGGCTGATCCCGGTTCCAAACTGGAAAAAGCGCGTGCTCTGGGTATAAGTATACTTAACGAGGAAGAATTTCGCCGCCTCCTTGAAGAGGCGAGTAAATAAAGGAGTGTAATATGGCTAAGGTATTGATTGTTTACCATTCCCAGACGGGGAATACCGAGGAGATGGCCCAGGCGGTAGCGGAAGGGGCACGATCGGTGCCGGGGACGGAGGTCATTCTCAAGCATGCCTTTGATGCCACCGTTGACGACCTCATAGGTTGCGATGCGGTAGCGTTTGGCACGTCAACAAACTTCGGCTATATATCAGGTGGTTTAAAGGACTTCTTCGACCGGAGTCTCGTCCAGTGTCAAGATAAGGCTATGGACAAGCCGTACTGTACCTTTACCAGCAGCGGTATGGGTAAGAGGAAAGCCCTAGATATACTGGACGGTATATGTTCCGCCTTTAAATTGAGGAAGGTTTGCGAAGGTGTCATGGCTCCCGGTAAAGCTACCCCCGAGATCCTGAAAGAGCTACGGGAGATGGGTAAAAAGCTGGCCACCGCTTAACCTCTCCTGTTTACTCTAAACCTGATGAGCCCAAATAAAAAAACGGCCCTCCAGGAAATCCAGTGTCCAAGCAGAAGGTGCAGCTCAGGTTTAATAAGTATGGTGCCAGTTAAACGATGAAACTTATTGTCGGGTTGGGAAATCCGGGCAAGAGCTATGCCGGCAATCGCCATAACATGGGATTTCAGTGTCTGGACTACTTCGCGAGTCGGCACCGCATACCCATAAATAAGCGGCGGTTAAGGCTCAAATC
>JAVLBD010000219.1:0-1849 GCA_031581405.1 Dehalococcoidia bacterium | reverse complement strand
AGTGCAGGAACCTTCCTCATATGCTCCTCATATCCCGGCTTTCTCTCTAAATTCCTTTTATCCATCATTGGAATACTGATAAATATGAAGAGCAAGGTCATAGCCACCGGCCCTACTACGACCCACCAATAAGAAAGATCAGCTGATAGCGCGAATAGGAAGAGTCCCCACCAGAACATTATCTCTCCAAGATAGTTTGGATGCCTCGAGTAAGCCCATAAACCTGTTGACATAATCTTGCCAGGCCTCGGATTTGCTTTGACAAAACTTCTTAGCTGTTCGTCAGCCATTGTTTCGAGGATAATTGCGCCAGCAGTAACCACAATCGCAACGCAGTCAAGCACACCGAATGGGCTGGTACCGGTAGCCAGGGCAGAGTAGAGCGAGAGGCAACCGAGAAAAACTATTGTCGTTGGCATCATGTCTATCCCCATTAATTCAACAAGCCAGAACCAACCCTTAGATTTGCTTCTGAAATTCGCATATCTCCAGTCTTCATGGCCCAGTCCCCGCCATTGTCTGGCCCAGTTAAGAGTCAATCGAATACCCCAAATAAATACGAGGGTGACAACCACCACCTGACGTATAAAAACCACGTCTCCCGATGAGGCTACTAATGTATAGTACAACGCAATAGCGAGCGGGGCGACGCTCCAGTACGCATCATAGAAGCTTGCATTTCGAAAAACGCGGGCAAAAGTATAGATGACCAGTGTCGCTGCGATGTCTGCGGTGAAAACAATCAATATCGGATGACGGTCACCTACTGCATATCCAGCAAGAATGGCAACACATAATGCAATGACATATGCGAACGCACAAAGGCAAAAGGCCCTGGTCATACTTTTTGGCTTTGTATTCGAATCAGCCATAGTACTATCACCTTAATACGATTATAACTATGTCGTACCTTTCCTAGCAGGATCAGCAGCAGGTGTATTGATAATCGCTCCCGTGTGCGATTAGAGTAACCGCCCCCCCTCAGTTTGTCAACTTGCCATATTCGTCCAACACCCCTAATCCATGAGATCAAATTCAAAATACTGTATGATGAGTGATAACCCGAACGAATCGGCTTAATTTTGCGCTCCATTATTTCAAGGTGTCATCATCCCACTTTGCAGGATTTCTCAGGAAATTGAAGGGCGGGCAATAGTCACTTTAAATACACAGATTGAGGGGAACATCCTAAATTTGACATATCCAAGTAAAGAGCGTTACCATGAATTCACGCCCTCTGTAACAATATATATTAACCATTGGAATTATTGGCATGGTGCAGAAATCCTTTACAGACAAAAAGTTGTATGAGATTAGATGGCATGGCCGGGGTGGTCAGGGGGCCATAACGGCTGCCAAGATAATTGCACAGGCCGCTTATCTCAATGGTTATCACGGAGTAACAGCTGCGCCATCATTCGGTGCCGAGAGGAGAGGGGCACCAGTAAGCGCATCGACCCGGATTTCCCCGCAAACAGTGATGGTCATGTCTCAGGTGGAAAAACCAAACGTAGTGGTAGTGCTGGACGATACCTTGCTCAGGGATCCAGATACAATCAGTGGTCTAAATTCGCAAGGATGGCTGGTGGTTAATTCCCAGCGACACCCAAAAGAGCTTCAGTGTTATGGTGATTTCAATATCGCTTCTGTTGATGCAACCGGGGTATGCCAGGAACTTGGCTTGATAGTCTCTGGACTAACAGTAGTGAATACAGCAATATTGGGCGCATTTATCCGCGCCACTGAAATAGTAGACATGGCAAATTTAGAAAAAGTAATAAGAGAAAGGTTCTCTAACAATACTGTCGAGATAAACCTCGCTGCAATTACCAAGACCTATGAAATAACC
>JAVLBD010000218.1:0-1893 GCA_031581405.1 Dehalococcoidia bacterium | reverse complement strand
GGGTTCTCGAAAGCGGATACAGCTTTGATATCGCTGAGGAGATAGCGGAAAGCACCCACCTTATGGTGGTATCCCACGGTAAAGGACACTGCCTGGCCGGGTTCGGGGGAGCGATAAAAAACCTGGGTATGGGCGGAGTAACCAGGGAGATGAAGCGGGTAATCCACCACTGGAGCATCCCGATACTCTCGGTGGATAAGTGCGACCTGTGTGGTTCCTGCGCTGAAATTTGTCCAACGGACGCCATAACCGTGGATTCGGAGTGGCGATACGACAGTACCGCGTGCGATGGCTGCGGCAAGTGCGTATCCGCCTGCTCCGGTGGAGCCCTGAGCTATGAGATCATGGACCTGCAGAGAGGGATAGCGCTGGCAGCAAAGGCCTGTATCTCCGGGAAAAGAGTGCTCTTTTTGAACGCCCTGGTGAATATAAGCCGGGACTGCGATTGTGATCCCCGTGCCGGTCCCATGATCTGTCCGGATATAGGCTATCTGGCATCCAACGAGCTGGCCGCTGTGGATAGGGCTTCGCTGGATCTTGTTAACAGGATGAAGCCGGGGGTCTTCGAGAATACCCACGGTGTCAATCCTTCAAAACAGGTGCGATATGCGGAAGAGCTGGGCCTTACCAGTAACTATGAACTGAGGCGGCTCTAGGCTGTGGCTAATTGCTGAGATGGGTGTCGTTTTGCCCAGAATGCGGACCCCTGGAAGAAGAATAGTTGATGCAGGATTTCTGATGTCTGCGTATGACACGATACATGTTGCAATAGCTCCATCAAATATGACCGAGACGGAGCTTATTGAGAAGGTGGCAGCCATTGTCAACAGAGACCTCTATGAGACGCGCCTTCTCTTGGCCGGACAAATTCCAAGAATCATTGCCCAATGCCAAAGCACCCAGGTGGCTCAAGAGATGGCTCAAAGGCTGACAGACCTGGGCTTATTGGTAATTATCTGCAAGGATTCGGAGCTTCATGCGCCTTCGCAAAGCTTCATAGCATACACAATGGAATTTAAAGAGAGCGAAATTCTGTTCTGGGACAAGGCTGCCCAGGAGAGAAGGATAGAAGCACAGGATGTCTTTCTGATTCTCAAGGGAAGGAAGCATACTTACATAGAGGAAGAAAAAACGAAGACCGAGGTGAAAATTAATTTGCCGGCAACGTTGCTGACAGGTGGCATTCCTATCTGGCGTCGAGTCAAAGAGCAAGTCAAAGATACTCCTCTTCGATCTAAATACTTTATAAGGCTCTACGACCGTAAATCGTCCGAAACCAGCGTGGAGATTCTACAAGATCACATCGAGTATTTGTGCTTGGGTACTGAGATGGATTGTTCCTCTCTCGTCAATTTTGATACCCTCACGGCGAAATTGCGTGAGGTATCCCCACAAGCGATTTTCGATGACAGGCTGACGAAATCTCTCGACCCGAATAAGCCCTCTACCAGTGGACAAGATGACCTGGAGACCAAATTGCGACTGATCTACCTCTTCCATTTAGTACAGAGCGGTCCCTGACCATACTAAATTGCATTGTGAGTTTGTGCTGGTAAGGTAATGCAGCGATCTCCATGCTCTGTTAGATTTGAGGATAGCCTGAGGTTTTATTAGATACCGCTGAGTTGAAAGCCGTACAATGATATTAAGAGCCATAGCTGACAAATACAGGCGTAATCAATAGTATTAGAGCCCACATTACGACTCCAGAAGCGATAGAAGCAGCTGCCAAGGTTTTAACACCAGCTCTTACACTTTTTCGATACCCAACGATGCCGCCGACAATTAACGCTGCGCCAAGTATACCAAGTATCGCTATAATTATGAATTCCATGTGTCTATCTTACTCCCTTCCTGTAATCCTGTAATATCCGTTTCAGGACATTGTTCCCC
>JAVLBD010000217.1:0-1938 GCA_031581405.1 Dehalococcoidia bacterium | reverse complement strand
GATACCCAAGAGCAGGGCGACGAACACCAGCGGGAAGCCGGTAGCGAATCCGATGAGACCGGCGAGCGTTACGTCCCCGAGTCCCATGCCACCGCCGATGCTTCGATAGCGCCAGAGCGCGAAGAGATACGCTAGACCCATGAAAGCAACGCCGACCGCTCCCCCCAGGAGAGCGTTGAGAATCCCCATGCTGGGCCAATCACTGAAGCCGTTCCAAAAAGGGGAAAAAATAAGGGCCAGGAGCATTGCCGGATAAACCACGATATCGAGGACAAGCTGCTGCTCCAGGTCGATAACGAGGACGACGATGAATATGCAGGCGTAGATAAGGACAATGGCGAACTGAAGGCCGGGTCCATCCCAGTGTCCATAAGAGTGCCAGGTGATCAGCGCAAAGGTGAGGGCGGTAGCCAGCTCTACAATAGGGATGCGAAGAGGGATGCGTGCCCCGCAGTAGCGGCAGCGACCTCGAAGCCAGAGGTAGCTAAAAAGGGGAATGAGATCGCGAGCCCGAAGTTTCTCATTGCAGGAGCTACAGTGGGAGGGCGGCCTGACTATTGACTGGCCTGCAGGCAGACGGTCGCTGCACACATTGAGGAAGCTGCCTATGGCGAGGCCGATGACGGCAAAGATAAAGATCGCTGGAGCCATGGTCATATGGTTTTAAGTATCAACCCGACATTGACCATGAACTGGGCGAGGGGGAAATCTTCAGGGCAGGGTATTGCGGGCTCCAGTGGTTGGACGGAGCGCCCTGTTAAAGCTGCCACATTCAGCGCAAAGGGCACGCTGGCGGCCATAGCACCGCAGAGGAAAATGGGTACCTCCGGGTCCAGGGGGTTCTCGCTGTTGATCTCGTTATAGGTTGTTATCGTGCGCACTAGCTCATCGCTAATCCGGCCCACAGCGTAGTCCTGTGTGACCACACCTTCGCCGAGAAAGATGCTGCGTATCTGGACAGGGACATCGTTTACCACGATAACCAGCTCAACACTATTGCTCTCCCCATTGGCAATGATGGCATCCTGCTGGTTCACAGCCCTCATTAGGGCCATCGGCTTCAGGTCAATTCTATAAGGCCTTACCCCTCCAATACGAAGCGTTTCCATGAAATTATTGAGTGCTTCCTTGGCAACAGCCAGCACGAGAACCGGTGTTTGACTTGTTTCCGATGGGAGAGCTTGCCAGTAAATGTGATTATCCTCTTCGGAAACGGTCATCAGTCTCCTCACCTCGCGGGGAACGATGGAATCCAGTTCCTTCGTGTTGACACTGGGCAGGTTTATTATCCTTGATACTATCCTCAGCCCGGGGGGGGAACAGACTATCCGGCTCTTGCTTGCCTCTCTCCCCTCTAATGCGCCCTTTATGACATTACCGAGTCCTTCAGGGTCAGCCACCTGTCCCATTCTGAGAAACTGGGGGTCAAAAGGCACGCTGTCCCACGACTCAATGGAATCTTTATGGAAGCTTACCAGCCTCAGCTCACCGCCATCGATGCTGAGGGCAATAATATTCTTTCCAACCTTCGCACCACCGACCTGTAAAGTTGGCAGGCTTGGCTTTTTCAGCCCCAGTAGTCCCCGTTTCCGTGATTTTCCTGGTGCAGCCTCGGCCTTTGTTTCCACCACCGCTTTGGCCTTCTCCTCCGCTGCCTTCTCCGCCTCAATCCTGGCCTTTTCTTCTGCCTCTGCCTTCTCTGCCTCCGCTTTGGCCTTCTCCTCCGCCTCCTTCTCCACTGTGGCCCCTGCCTTTTCCTGCGTTTCAGCCTTCTTTTCTGCTTCCTTATCCGCTTTAGCCCTGGCCTTTGCTTCCGCTTCAGCCCTCTTTTCTGCTTCCCTATCGGCTTGGGCCCTGGCCTTTGCTTCCGCTTCAGCCTTCTTTTCTGCTTCCCTATCGGCTTGAGCCCTGGCCTTTGCTTCCGCTTCAGCCTTCTTT
>JAVLBD010000216.1:0-1974 GCA_031581405.1 Dehalococcoidia bacterium | reverse complement strand
GTACGGGGAGACAAAGATATTCCCGTTTATGATCTACCCGGGTTGGTTGCGGAGACGGAGAAGGCCATCAAATATATCAAGGAACATAAGTATTTCAAGTTATGGCAGCAGGAAGGCCTTATGAACGTAATCGAGTACGCTAACGAGAAGGGGATTCTGCCGACATATAATTTCAAGGACAGCGTTTTTTCCAAGCACGACCAGATCAACGGCGCGACGATGCTCGCTGACTATAAGATAGGCGATAGCGCATGTTTCTCCTGTCCCATGTGCTGCAGCAATATCTGCCTTGTGAAGGCTGGGAAATATACTGGTACGGTAGTCGAAGGGCCGGAGTATGAATCATGTGCCATGCTGGGCTCAAACCTTGGAATAGACAATTTCGCTGCGATTCTGTCCGCAAACCAGCTATGCGACGAGCTGGGAGTGGATACCATTTCAACAGGCAATATAGTGGGAGCTGTGATAGAGGGGTACGAGAAGGGTATCCTATCGCTATCCGACCTCGACGGTATGGAGATCACCTGGGGTAATGAGGATGCCATCCTGGAATTGATACAAAAAATCGCAGACAGGCAGGGGATCGGCGATGTTCTAGCCGATGGAGCTCGCCGTATTATCCAGAAGTGGCCCGAGATGGACAATATTATTCTCCATGTTAAAGGCTTGGAGCAGTCGGCGTACGATAGCCGCCCCAGTATCTCGATGGGATTAGCATATGCAACCTCGGACATTGGCGCACACCATACTCGAGCGTGGACCATTGCCAAGGAGATGGAGGAGGGGCTGGGGTGGTCTGACGATGAGAGGGTAGAGACCGTAATCTATCATCAGAAGCTACGCCCTCTTTTCGACATGCTCGGTGTCTGCCGTCTGCCCTGGATCGAGCTGGGGTTAAGCGAACGGCACTATGAGAATTTCTACAGATACGTGACGGGAAATGAATCAACTCTTGAGGAACTTCTGGAGCTGTCGAACGACCTTTACAATATGACACGTTTAATCAATGTCCGCCTTGGCATGAGGCGTAAAGACGATAGTCTTCCTCACAAGGTCTGGGCTAATCCTCCTCTCACCGGGCCAAATGCAGGCAAGGTGATCGACAGGGATGATTTCCAGAAGCTCCTTTCACTGTACTATCAGAAGCGAGGGTGGGACGAGGATGGCATGCCACCGGCCGGGATAGAGAAAAACTTCGAGGATTAATTAGGAAGTCACCCCTTATCCTTTCTTGTGCTGCTGACTTCATTGCGCGGTGGAAGGTGAGGATTTGAAATAGTGTCAGCACAATCACCGATTTCACTCAGGAGATCTGCTAATTCGGCAAAGGATATACTGTTTTCTTTTGCCTCAATTCCCGTATTTGTTAACCAAACTGGCACAGTTGAATCCTCTGGAGTATTGTCACCCGCATATCTACTATAGTCATATAAGTTTTTGAGTCTTTCATAAACAGACCCATCACCTCGTTTGAATATTTTATTCTTCTCTCCCGTTTCTCTCTTGAAAAAACTCATCGTCTGATCGTATGCTTGCCACATTAGTGCAATGCAGGTTTCAAAGTGAAACAGCGCCTTAAAGTACACGGATACTCTCTCCCGGTCTCCACTCAAGTAATCGTATAAAGCGCCTCTTGCACTGTCATATTCACGAAATGCAGCTTCTGCGCGTCGCAGGAAAAAGAACGCGTATTGCTGAGGTTTTGGTTTTACCCTTAGACGAAATGTTGAGTTCAATATAAAGTTGGATAACCAATGATCCGATTGGCTTGAATAGTGTGACATATCTCGAATATTACATTCAGTTAGTCTCGACAACTTTGGGGCAACAAATTTATCAAGTGAATAGTTGCTTAATCGTCTTCTCATTGATTTCATACACTCCATAACTTCCGTGCAGGGCGGCCAAATTAGTTACTATATGAACTGCATCATTATATCATCTATCATGGTGCAAGCGACTGAAGCCACAAGC
>JAVLBD010000215.1:0-1979 GCA_031581405.1 Dehalococcoidia bacterium | reverse complement strand
CTGGGGGACACCCCCAGACCCCCGGCAGGAAGTATCCTGCACCTCTTTTTCAGCGTTCTCTCATGGATTAAGGGAGTGTTGGAAATATTGACAAATACAATTTTTTATGATATCGTTCTTAAGAGTGATTAGCAAATAATGCATAAGATAATATAAGATTGCATAATGTAAGTGATACCCAACGAGACGAGAGGGGTTTAGAATCAGTACTATACTTAACAGACGTGGAGTGATAAGGTAAAGGATACGATGGAAACGCCGAAAGATGATCTAGTGAAACCGGAGAGCCCGAAAAGGCAGGACAGATTTGTCAGCTTTCAACTTAATGTACCCACCGTCGATTTACAGCAGGTAGAGGTACAACCAAAAGCCATGGCACTCGTTCCAATGTCAATAGCCAAAACTTACAGCGTCTTACCGATAACCCTGCAAGGCGATGAGCTGACGGTGGTTGCAGAGTACCCCGATGACCTTCAGCTTATGGATACCCTTGCTCTGCTGACTAAAAAGAGGATAAAGATAGTTGTCCCGAGCAACGGTAATCTCCGTGAAACCATAGATAGCCACTATGAAACAACGACCATAGCCGACGGAGCGCTCGATAGCATACTCGATGACATTGTAGCGAAAACCAAGGAGACTGAAGAGCCGACGGAACTTCTGGAGATCGCCACCGAAGCCCCTATAATTAAAGCGGTGGATTGGATCCTCACCCAGGCGGTGAAGCAGAGAGCTTCGGACATCCACATCGTGCCCGAAGAGAATATGCTTAAAGTCCGATACAGGATAGATGGTGTCTTGCATGATTCCGCTTCCTTGCCCATTAATCTTAATACGGCGATACTTACCAGAATCAAGGTAGTAGCCAACATGAATATCGCAGAACGCAGGCGCGCACAGGATGGCTCGTTCGCTGGTAAATATAATAACAAAGATATAGATTTCCGTGTTGCCACCATAGGCACCAGTTGGGGTGAGTCAGTCGTGATGCGCGTGCTGGACAAATCCTTTAACCTATTCAAACTCGAGGAAATAGGGATGCCGCAGTATATCAGGGAAACGTATTCAACGTGTCTCCAGTCTCCCTTCGGCATGATCATTATTAGCGGACCAACCGGTTCAGGAAAGACAACGACACTGTATGCCTCGTTATTGACACTGAATTCTGACGAGATGAACATCATGAGCATTGAGGACCCTATCGAGTATAAATTTCAAGGGGTTCGTCAAATTCAGGTTAATTTTATGGCGGGGATCAACTTTGCTAGCGGGCTGCGGGCTGCGATGCGCATGGACCCGGATGTCATCCTGGTGGGCGAGATCCGTGACGAGGAAACGGCACGGACGGCGGTAACTGCTTCCCTTACGGGACACCTGGTGATGAGCTCGATCCACGCCAACGATTCTGTGGGAGCGCTGGTTCGCCTGGTGGACCTGGGGGTGGAGCCGTTTCTGGTTACCTCAGCGGTGATTGCTACCGCATCACAGCGCCTGGTGAGGAGGGTTTGCCCCAAATGTGCGGAGCTTAAGGAAGCGACCCCCAGCGATGCACTGGCATATAAGCAAATCACCGGAAAGGAAAGAAACGAATTTCACTACGGCAAAGGGTGCAGTCACTGCTCCTTTACCGGTTTTCGCGGGCGAATCGGAGTGTTTGAGGTTCTGGCGGTGACGGATTCAATAAGAAGCTTGATTGCACGACAGGCGGGTTCTTCTGAGATCAAGGCCCAGGCAATGAAAGACGGGATGCTCCCCATGCGACATCACGGCATGATCCTGGCCAAGGAGGGCGTCACCACTCCGGGCGAAGTGGCACGCAATGTCTTCACCATCGGCTGAGCGACGAGCGATTAACAAGCAACAAAATTTTGGTTTTGAAATATAAAAAGGAGACTGCTGAGAAAGAGGTGCAGGATAATTCCTGCCGGTGGTCTGGAGGTGTCCCCCAAGATTGGGGGATCAGGGGGTTGATAGAGACT
>JAVLBD010000214.1:0-1992 GCA_031581405.1 Dehalococcoidia bacterium | reverse complement strand
TACCAGGCTGCCGAACGGGGGAGGCTGATGTAGCTTGTAGCACTGTGCCGTGAACTCACTGGTCGATGCTTCTATTACTTCACCGATTTTAGGAGTTGAATCTGTTCTCCCCATTTATCCCCTGACTGCGCTCACGCTCAACCCGATCACACCGATAAGTATGAGCACAATAAATGCCATCTTCTGAATAGTCGCCGGTTCTTTGAAGTATAATATACCTATAGCAGTGATTAAAGCTAGCCCCAGACCAGCCCATATCGCATAGCCAATGCTCAGATCGATTGTTTTGAGGGCATATATAAACGCGGTAAATGAGAGACCGTAGAAAACGAATACCAGTACGGATGGCGCGATCTCTTTAAAGCCGTCTGACAACTTCATGCATGTGGTGCCAGAGGCCTCCAAGGCAATAGCCAGCGCCAGTAAGAACCAGCCCATTTGATCACCCCCTCTTTTTACGCCGCAGCAGTCCTATCAACCCCACCGGGAGATTCATCCGCGGTACAGATTGCATGTAGCGCTTGTAGTCATCGCCAAACTTTTCACTATTACGTTTATCTTCCCCTCTAACAGCATTGCAGAGGAACAGGATCCAGGGAACGCTAAAAAGTGCGGTTATCCAGTGCTGGGAAATGAGTAGTGTTGCAAGGAGTACCAGTATGAGACCAAGATACATGGGATGCCGCACGACAGCATAGATTCCGCTGTCAACCACTACTGTCGTTCGAAGCCAGGCCCCCCCATTCGGCGCCCTACCCCTTCTCTTAAGAGCAAAGCGGTTCATTACTATTATGACTATTCCTATCAGGAAGACGGCCCATCCGAGGTATAATAGCCAGTCCAGCCCAGCCCAGTTGTAGAATAGAATACACCATGCTATCAGTGAAATGAACGAGACGCCCCCGAGTGGTATAAAGACAAAATCTTTCCATGTCGGCTCCCATTGCGGCTGAACAACATCCGTTTCATTTTTCTCCACCGTTGTACCGCTCGTCTCAGCACCCTGAGATGAGTGACGTTTTCGCTTTAAATGTTTCGCTCTCAATGCAGCGGACATGTTTTGCTCGTTATAGTTTGAACTTGCCCTTGAAATAGGTATCCTTTACACTTTTCGCCCTGGTTTCTGCCCATGCTTCCAGGCCTATCTTCTTTATCAAACACAGGTTGAAAACCTTTGTATTATGCGGCACCTGGGATGCCATATCCGCATACGGATGGAGGTGGTCACAGGGGAAATCGGAGCAGTCGCAGCAGAAATCAATGCCTTTCTTATCGATACACTTGTAGACATTACATGGCTCGGTCATATTGAGGAAGGGTATTGTGCCATTTTCATTACGACATCCAATGCAAAAGGCTTTTTCATAGGGAATACCCATATTCTTGGAGATCGCCGTCCTCAGCTCTTCATTCTCATTTGCTAAATACATTGGACAGTTGAAGCAGTCCAATCCACATGGCGCTGTCATCTGCTTATAATCCATGAAACCCTCTTTTCTTGGTCCTGATACCAACTAATTCAGTAGCACTCTGAGTTACGCAAACACTCTATTGTAGAATGCTTTAATTTATCGAGACTGCTGAAATTGTCTTAATCAACCCCCTAATCCCCCAATCTTGGGGGTTTTTTAAAGCCGGGGGACACCCCCAGACCCCCGGCAGGTAGTATCCTGCACCTCTTTTTCAGCCGTTTCACATATTTGATGAAAGCCATTTCACTTTATATCCAAACAGATTGACTTTCGCTATCTTCCTCCCTAAACCCACCTTGTCCGTTTGCTCCGGCTCTTGCCTGAGCTCCGGATATTAAGGCGTTCATCAGCAAGCGAAAGCTCTACCAGCCCCCAGAAATTCTCGCGGTCGGCAGTTGTGACCACAGCCTTCTCGTGTGCCTCCATCAGCGCTACCGGGTAGCCGTGCCCACGGCGGCACTGGTCGAGCACCAGGGTATGCACCAGATTTACTGACTCCTCATTCTCGGCAACCCACTGG